>JAAOIF010000042.1 GCA_015163925.1 Candidatus Thioglobus sp. | reverse complement strand
CAATTATAAATTGCAAAACTTGTGGCTCAGTTGCCGTGCCGCCAGAGGATTTGCCGGTGATTTTGCCTGAAGCAGTAACGCTTGATGGGGTCGCCTCGGCGCTGAAAAAAATGCCAGAATTCTACCAAACCACTTGCCCAAAATGTGGCAAAAATGCCGAGCGTGAGACTGATACTTTTGATACTTTTTTTGAATCCTCTTGGTATTTTGCCCGTTACGCTTGCAAGGATAATTCAAGTGCCATGCTGGATTCCAGCGCCGATTATTGGCTTGGCGGCGGCGGCGTGGACCAATATATTGGCGGCATTGAGCATGCGATTTTGCATTTATTATATGCCCGTTTTTTCAACAAACTGCTGCGGGACGAGGGGCTGCTGAGTAATGGCGAGCCGTTTAAAAATCTGCTGACGCAAGGAATGGTTTTGAAAGACGGCGCTAAAATGAGTAAATCTAAGGGAAATACGGTTGATCCGGCGGCAATGATTGAAAAATATGGGGCGGACACGGTGCGATTATTTATTCTGTTTGCTGCTCCTCCGAGCCAAGATTTGGAGTGGAGCGAGTCGGGTTTGGAGGGCGCTCATCGCTTTATTAATAGGGTTTATCGCTTGGTTTCCAATTTTATTCTTGACGCTAAAACTAATAAAATCGGAGCAAATCAGGCAAATAATACTAATAAAATCCGCCAGAAAACTCATCAGACTTTGGCGAAAATTACCGATGATATGTCCCGCCGAAACACTTTTAATACTGCGATTGCAGCCCTGATGGAGCTGAGTAATTTGTTGGCAAAATTTGAGCAAACCGATGAGCAAAGCATGGCTCTGCGGCGTGAATCCATTGAGATAATTATCAAAACTCTGAGCCCGATTGCCCCGCATATTTGCCATCATTTGTGGCAGGAATTAGGGCATAAAAATGCCGTTATAAATGAGCTCTGGCCTGCGGTTGATGAGGCCGCTTTGGTGGCTTCTGAGGTGGAAATTATCATTCAAGTGAATGGAAAATTGCGTAGTAAAATTACTGTCTCAGCCGCTGAAACCACTGCTGCTACTGAGTCTCAGGCATTGGCGGATGAAAATATCATCAAATTCACAAAGGGTAAAAACATAGTAAAAGTAATTGTGGTGCCGGGCAAATTAGTTAATATTGTGGTCAAATAATTGCAAAAAAAGTAAGGGCAAATCCGGCAGCAGCACTGATGAAAATTACACTCATAATGCCGATTTTAAAAACAAATAATCCGACAAAAGCGGCGAGTGTGAGGCCTGCGGAAATCCAATCAATTAAGCCATTTTGATAGACGGTTGCTAAGGCAAAAAACACTGCCAGATTAAGGATAACGCCGACCACAGCAGCGGTTACAGCACTCAGCGGGGCGCTAAATTTTAATTCTCCACGGGTGGCTTCCACCCCCGGGCCGCCGAGGAAAATGAACAAAAACGATGGCAGAAAAGTAAATAAAGTTGCCACTGCCGCACCGGCAAATCCCGCTAAAATTCCAGCATCTGCGCCAAATATTTCCTTGCTCACGCCGCCGACAAAACCGACAAATGCCACCACCATAATCAGCGGTCCGGGCGTGGTTTCGCCGAGTGCCAAGCCGTCTATCATCTGCGCGGAAGTCAGCCAGCCGTATTGCTCCACGCCGCCCTGATAGACATACGGCAACACCGCATACGCCCCGCCGAAAGTGACCAGCGCCGCCTTGGTGAAAAATTCCGCCATATCGCGTAGCACCGGATTACTCAGCAGCGCCAGCGCCACAACGCCAATGCCAACGCCGACCACAGCAAAGGCAATCAGGCGTGATAATTTGAATTTTGCATGCTCTGGAATTGGAGTATTATCATCAATCAAAGCCGCGCCGTAGTTGGATTTGCTGTTGTGATGGCCGCCAGCGGTGAAGGTTTTGCTGGAGAATTTTGCGCCAAAAAATCCAATCAATCCGGCCGCTAAAACGATATAAGGAAAGGCGATTTTGAATACAAAAATTGCCACAAATGCACTTGCCGCCAGTAGCCTTAAAATGTTATTGGATAAGGCTTTAGAGCCAATTCGGTAGGCGGCGAAAACCACAATTGCCACTACTGCCGGCTTGATTCCATACAGCATTCCGGCGACCATATCCACGCTGCCGTAAGTCAGGTAAATCCAAGTCAGGGCGCTGAGAATAAATAGCGATGGCAGCACAAATAAAACTCCGGCAACGATGCCGCCGCCGACTCCAAACATCAGCCAGCCGATGTAAGTGGCGAGCTGCTGGGCTTCCGGACCGGGCAGAACCATAGTGAAATTCAGCGCATGCAAAAATCTCTGCTCGGAAATCCAGCGGCGTTTTTCCACTAATTCCTGATGCATTATTGAAATTTGCCCAGCAGGTCCGCCAAAACTGATAAAACCGAGCTTGAGCCAGTAAGCAAAAAATTGCCAAAAAGTGGGTTTTGGCGGCGCTGACATCGCTTTTTTTACTGTTAAATCGGCTATTTATTTGCCGCTAAATCATCAATTATCGGCGTGAGAATCAAATCCATCGCCTCAACCATATAGCTGCCATTGTAAATTAAAGTGGTGGAATTTTGCAAAAATGCGCCAGCCTCAGCCGGTAATTTCTCAGCCACAGCTTGCAAATCCACTCCGTCAATCCGAACGGTCGTTACTATTAATGAATCCGCCGGCGCTGGCACAGGCTGGCCACTAAAGGGATTGGAAGTGTCAATTAGCGGAATGCGCTGAAAATTAATATGAGTATTATCAAATTGTGGAGTGATAAATTGCGCATAATCGGGCATCCGCTGCAAGATAATTTCAGTCACCTGCTCGGGCGAATAAGGGCGCTGAGAAGTGTCCCTGTGGATTTTTTGAATCCATTCAATATTCGCCGCCGGCACTACTCCGATAAGCAAATCCACCTGCCCGGCAACATCGGCATGGGCAGTTTTCACTCCGCCGTGCAAGCCCTCATAAAACATAATATCAGTGCCTATTTCAACATCTTCCCAAGGGGTAAATTGCCCCGGCTGCAGATTTGTGCCCAAGCGCGAATTATGTTCTGCTGCCTCTTCGTCAGAGTGAATGTAATAGCGTTTTTGACCAGTTGCGTCCTCGCCATATTGCTTAAATAATGCTTCCAGTTTGTCAAAATGATTGGCATTTTCTGAAAAATGAGTTAGTATTTTGCCGGCGGCGATTGAATTTTCCACTGCTTTTTTCATATCGGCTCGTTCAAATTTATGAAAACTATCGCCCTCAACCACGCAAACTTTTAGATTTTTATTGGTAAAAATTTGTGCAAATGCTTCCTTGACAAAAGTAGTGCCAGCGCCTGAAGAGCCTGTTACTGCAACGATTGGATGTTTTTTTGACATAATATTTCCTTATTTTATTGCTAATTTTGTGGTTAATTTAGAAGTCTAAATTATCAACTGTGAGGGCGTTTTTCTCAATGAAATCCCTTCTCGGCTCCACCTCATCGCCCATTAGCGTTGAAAAAACCTCGTCAGCAGTAATCGCATCTTCAATTTTGACTTTCAGCAAAATCCGATTTTCCGGGTCCATTGTAGTTTCCCACAGCTGCTCCGGATTCATCTCGCCCAAGCCCTTGTAACGCTGAAAACTTTGGCCTTTTTTGGCATCATTCATCAAAAAATCAACCGCCTGAGTGAAGTTTGAAACTTTGGTTTTTTTGTCTTTTTTCTGCAGATAAGATTCATCAGTAATAACGCCTTCAATCGCAGTTGTAAATTTCTCAATAGCCTTGTAATCAGCGGAATCAAAGAAACTTATGCCCAATTTATCAACATCAGTTTCCACCCCATAAACGGATAATATATGCTCAATTTCTTGGGTTTTTTCATTGAATTTGACTGAGTGTTTTTGCGCCGGAGTTGTTTTTTCGGAGAGTTTTTGTTGTAATTCTTGCGCCCAAGCACTGGCTTTTTTGCTGTCTTTTAGGCCTTTCAGCGCCGGCGAATTAGCGATTGATTTTAGTAGTAATGAGCTGAATTTTTTGGATAATCTGTCAATAATTTCAACAATTTGATAATATTCTTTCATCGCCGATTCTAATGCCAAGCCAGAAATCGGCGGCGCACTTGCTGTTAAAAACAAATTCGCATCGCTAATTGCCTCTTGCAACAAATATTGATTTAGCTCTTGGTCGTCCTTCAAGTAGCGTTCCTGCTTGCCTTTTTTGATTTTATACAGCGGCGGCTGGGCGATATATAAATAACCATTTTCAATCAGTTCGGGCAAATAGCGGTAAAAAAATGTCAGCAGCAAAGTCCGAATATGCGCTCCATCGACATCGGCATCGGTCATAATTACGATTTTGTGATAGCGGAGTTTTTCAATATTATATTCCTCTTTGCCGATGCCGCAGCCGAGAGCGGTGATGAGAGTGCCGACTTCGGCGGAGGATAGCATTTTTTCAAAGCGGGATTTTTCTACATTAAGGATTTTGCCCTTCAGCGGCAGGATTGCCTGAGTGCGGCGGTCGCGGCCTTGCTTGGCAGAACCGCCGGCAGAATCGCCCTCAACGAGGAAAATTTCACTCTCGGCAGGGTCTTTTGTCTGGCAATCGCTCAATTTTCCCGGCAGACCGGCGATGTCCAGCGCACCCTTACGCCGAGTCATCTCACGGGCTTTTCGGGCTGCATCACGCGCTCTGGAGGCCTCTAAAATTTTGCCAATGATGATTTTTGCCTCATTTGGATTTTCTAATAAGTATTCGCCAAGTTTTTCATTTAGTGCTGATTCCACTGGCGCTCGGACTTCGCTTGAGACTAATTTGTCTTTGGTTTGTGAGGAAAATTTCGGGTCCGGCACTTTAATTGAAATAATTGCGGTCAGCCCCTCGCGAGTATCTTCGCCAGTAATGGTGGCTTTTTCCTTTTTTGCCAAGCCAGAATTATCAATATAATTATTCAGAGTTCGGGTCAGCGCCCCTCTAAAACCCGCCAGATGAGCGCCGCCGTCACGCTGAGGAATATTATTAGTAAAGCAATAAATGCTTTCCTGATAGGCATCACTCCACTGCATTGCCACATCAATTACAATGTCTTCACGCTCGGCGGAGATGGCAATAATATCGTTGTGAATGGCAGTTTTGGATTTGTTCAAATGCTCGACAAAAGCAGTAATTCCGCCGTCATATTTGAAAATATCTTGCCGCTGAGTGGCTAATTCTTCAATTTCAATATGCACTCCGGAGTTCAAAAAAGACAGCTCACGGATGCGATTTGCTAAAATATCATACTTAAATTCGGTGATGGCAAATACTTCTGCGCTGGGCTTAAAGTGGATTTTAGTGCCAGTAAGTTCGGTTTTTCCAGTAACTTTCATCGGCTCAACCGGAACGCCTAATTTGTAAGTTTGCTGATGCACTTCGCCGCCGCGATAGACGGTTAAATCCACTGTTTCTGATAAGGCATTTACCACTGAAACGCCCACGCCGTGCAGTCCGCCGGAGACTTTGTAAGAATTATCATCAAATTTACCGCCGGCGTGCAAAACCGTCATAATCACCTCAGCAGCAGAAATTCCCTCTTCCGGGTGAATATCTACCGGAATGCCGCGGCCGTTATCAACAACTGAAATGGATTGGTCTTCGTGAATAATAATTTTGATTTCTGAGCAATGCCCAGCCAAAGCCTCGTCAATGGAATTATCAACCACTTCAAAAACCATATGGTGCAAGCCGGTGCCGTCATCGGTATCGCCAATATACATTCCCGGACGCTTTCTAACTGCGTCCAGCCCCTTCAAAACTTTGATATTTGCAGCCTGATATTCTTGGGTTTTATCTGTCGCCATAATCGGTCAAATGCCTGAAAAAAAATAGAATTATTATACCATGCAAGTTGTAATTTTCAGCCCTTCATCTGGGTTTTTTATTCGCCAAATCCAACTGCTGAATTACCCCTGATTTAATCTGAAAAATACTGGAATTCACCCCGTCCATAATGGATAAATTATGCCCAATATCGGTGATGAAAGTTTGCACATTTAGGGCTTGTAAATATTGCAAAATTGTGTTGATTTTTTCATCGTCCAATTCGGAGCAGAGGTCATCAATCAAAACAATCGGCTGGGTTTTTAAATTAACCAAAAATAACACTTGAGTGAGCCAAAAAATTATTGATAAAGCTTTTTGCTCGCCCCGAGATAAAAAGCATTCATTTTTGTTATTTAGTGAAAAAATAATGCTGGCTTTGTGAGAACCGTATTTTAAATGTTTGTTTTTTAGCAGCTGAGAAGTGTTATTGGATAAGTATTTATACATACTTTTGGCATCAGTTTCATCCACTTCTTTGGGCCAGCCGGATGAAAATTTATAATCAAATTTATCAAATGATTTTATTAGATTTTTGAGTAATTTTGATTGATTTGGCAGTTTTGTTTGTTTGAGTTTTTGTAAATATTCAGCCCGATTTTGATTGATTTTTAGTGCTGTTTTTGCTAATTCTAAAAACCAAAAATCCAACTCATCGGCTTTATTTTGAATTAATAATGCTTGAATATTTTTGAGGATTTTATTATGATTTTTAAACAATTTAGTGGTTTTTGGTTTCACGTGAAACACACCCCAATCCAAATAAGAACGCTTGTTTTTTGGCGTGCCATTTACGATAAAACCCTTGTCTGGAGTGATAATTTGAATTGGCAAAACTTGGCTTAACTGGCTGCTAATATTGATTTTTTGTTGATTAATACTAATATTATTTTGGTTTTTGGATTTCTCTAATTTGATAGTATTTTTGCCGATTTTAGCTTGTAATTGGAATTGATGAAAATCAAAATTTATAACCTCTTTGATGGTTTTGGTTTTAAAAGAACGGTTGTGGCCAAGGTAATAAATCGCCTCAATGAGATTGGTTTTTCCTTGTGCATTAGCGCCAATAAATAAATTAATATGCTGATTTGGGCTGATGATTTGAGACTTGAGGTTGCGAAACTGATTAATAAACAGTTTATCAATAATTGCCATAAAAATAAATTAGAGCTGAAAATTTATGCTAAATTCGCATCGGCATAACCACATATTGGTAAGTTTCATCGCCGATGCTGCTGAGTAAGCAAGACTGATTTTCGCCGCCCGGCACGACCATACTAATTTCATCAGTGGTAAGTTTTTCCAAAATAGAAATCAAATAATGAATATTAAAAGCAATTTCTATTTCTTTATCGAAATTTTTAATGCTAATTTGAGTTTTCGCCTGACCCCTTTCTGAGTGAGAAAAAATATCCAGCTGCTTATTTTTGAATAATAATTTGACCCCTTTGGTGCGTTCTTCAACAAAAATTGAGGCTTGCTCCAAGCTATTTAAAAAATCCAGTCGGTTAATTAAAATAGTATTATCGTGATTTTTGGGAATTACTTGGGTGTAATTGGGGAAATTTCCGTCAATCAGGCGGCTAATAATTGTAGTATTGTCGTCATTTAAGTAAAAATAATTATCCGCCAGATGCATTTCAACCTCTTTGTGTTGGCTTTTATTGAGTAATTTAATTAGCTCTAACACAGCTTTTCTGGGCAAAATGATGGTTTTTTTCTTGCTAAGTTTATTTTTTTGTTTGATTTCGCCAATTGAAAGCCGATGCCCGTCGGTGGCGACTACGGCAATATTATTTTCATCAACTTCAAAATATAAGCCGTTGAGATAAGTGCGAATATCCTGATTTCCCATAGAAAAACTGGTATTTTCAATCAGATTTTTCAAAACATTTCGCTTAATTTTAATGATTTCACTATTTTCAATTTTAGGAAGTGATGGAAAATCTTCATAGTTAAAAGTGTTAAGTTCAAAGGAATTATTATTAGCTTTAATGTAGAT
>JAAOIF010000041.1 GCA_015163925.1 Candidatus Thioglobus sp. | reverse complement strand
CGTCAATGGTAATTTGCTGCGAAGATTTACCCTTAATATGGGCGATAAAACCCACTCCACAATTTTCTTTTTCGTGGCTCGGGTGGTAGAGTCCGTGCGGTTTGGGCAAATGTAATCGGGGATATAATAATCATTACTTTGAATAACTGAAAAGTCAGTTGCCACATGGATAAACGGCATAACAGCAGAGATTCCAACCGATTCTATCAACGCCATAATGATAGAAAAAATCACCAATAGGATTAGATTTTTTTTATCTTTTCTGCTCAGAAGCAGGCGCATTTTTTGTAAATATTGCATATTTTAAAGGCTCAATTTTTGCTTAAATTTAAGGATTTTAAATACCATTTATAGGTTGTTTCCAAGCCAGTTTCCAGCTCGGTTTCAGCCCTCCAACCCATTTTTTCTAAGCGTGAAATATCTATCAATTTTCTCGGCGTGCCATCCGGTTTGCTTGTGTCAAATTCCAGCTCACCGGTAAAACCAACCACTTGCTTCATCACTTCTGCTAACTGCCGAATTGTTACCTCAGACCCCGTGCCAACATTGATGTGTGAGAGCATCGGCGTAGTATTTTCTTGGTAAATTTTCACTGCTAATTCCAATACAAAAATCGCGGCAGCTGCCATATCATCAACATATAAAAACTCCCGCAGCGCCCGCCCACTGCCCCATACAGCCACTTGCGGCTGCTTGCTAATTTTCGCCTGATGAAATCGTTGCATCAGCGCTGGAATCACATGCGAATTATCTGGGTGAAAATTATCATTTATACCGTATAAATTAGTCGGCATCAGGCTGCGAAAATCAGTGCCGTGCTGCCGATTATAAGATTCACAAAGCTTAATTCCGGCGATTTTTGCCAACGCATACGGCTCATTTGTTGGCTCTAAAACCCCCGTCAGCAAAGCATTTTCACTCATCGGCTGGGCGGCTGCTTGCGGATAAATGCAAGTGCTGCCCAAGAATAACAAACGCCGAACTTTTTGCTCATAAGCTGCATTTATTACATTCGCCTCAATCATCATATTTTGATAAATAAAGTCCGCCGGATAAGTATTATTTGCATAAATTCCGCCGACTTTTGCAGCCGCTAAAATCACATAATCAGGCTGAGTTTGCTGGAAAAATTTTTGCACCAAAGCCTGATTTGTTAAGTCGAGTTGCTGCTGAGTTTTGCTGATTAGATTAGTAAATCCACGGCTTTCTAACTGCCGCATTAGTGCCGAGCCGACCAATCCTGTATGCCCGGCGATGTAGATTTTGGCGGATTTTTCCACTATTCCTCGCCGCCGAAATCGTCATTTTCCAAGTCATATTTGACCATTGAAGCCACTAATTCTTGGAATGAGACTTGGCGTTTCCAGCCTAATTCTTGCTCGGCTTTGCTCGGGTCGCCGCGCAGGATTTCCACCTCAGCCGGACGGAAATATTTAGCCTCAACTTCCACCAAAACCTTGCCAGTCTTACTGTCTACGCCTTGCTCGCTCACGCCCTCGCCACGCCATTTGATACTAATTTCAACCTGCTGAAATGCCAGCTCAACAAATTCCCGCACCGTATGCGCCTCGCCAGTAGCAATCACAAAATCCTGCGGCTGGTTTTGTTGCAGCATCAGCCACTGGGCAAATACAAAATCCTTAGCATGCCCCCAGTCGCGCTTGGCGTTCAGGTTGCCGAGTTTTAACACTTTTTGCCGCCCCTGATGAATTCTGGCAACCGCTTGAGTGATTTTTTTAGTAACAAAAGTTTGCCCGCGGCGAGGACTTTCGTGATTGAATAAAATGCCGTTACAAGCAAACAAATTGTAAGCTTCCCGATAATTTACCGTTATCCAATAGGCGTAAAGTTTTGCTGCCCCATAAGGCGATTTTGGATAAAACGGCGTGGTCTCACTTTGCGGCTCGGTGCCGGGAATGCCGCCAAATAATTCACTGGTTGAGGCTTGATAATATTTGCAATCGGGCAAATCTCGGACGGCATCCAGCAAGCGAATAGCGCCTAATCCGACCACATCGGCGGTGTATTCTGGCACTTCAAAACTCACTGCCACATGCGATTGAGCGCCCAAATTATAAATCTCATCGGGGCGAATTTTCATCAGCAATCTGTGTAAATTGCTGGAATCGGTCAAATCGCCGTGGTAAGTTTTCAGGTTTGGATGCTCAAAAATATTAGCAATCCGCTGTGTTGTAAAAACCGATGAACGCCGTAAAATCGCATGCACTTGGTAGTTTTTTGCCAATAATAATTCTGCCAAATATGAGCCATCTTGCCCAGTAATTCCCGTTATAAATGCTTTTTTCATTTTTCCACCCTTCCATAAATATCTTCAAATCGCTCAATGTCGTCCTCGCCCAAATATGCCCCACTTTGAGTCTCAATAATTTCCAATTCTACGCCGGTATTATTCGCCAAAGAATGCTTAACGCCTAAGGGAATATAGGTCGATTGCCCTTGTTTTAATTCAAATTTCTCAGCGCCATTAGTAACACTTGCCACCCCTTTTACCACCACCCAATGCTCGGCTCGGCGGTGGTGTAATTGCAAAGATAATTTGCTCTGAGGGTTGATGTGAAGGCGTTTTACTTGAAAATGTTCGCCGGACTCAATGCTGTCATACCAGCCCCAGGGGCGATAAACTTTGCGATGAGTTTGCGCCTGAGTGCGGTGATTTTTTTTCAGCTCGGCAACAATATTTTTCACCTCGCCCGCCCGCTGCCGATTAGCAATAAAAGTCGCATCCGCCGTATCAACAATTATCAAATCCTCCACCCCAAGCGTTGCCACCAAATGATGCTTGGCGGAAATGTAAGTATTAGTGGTGTTTTGAGCAATCACATCGCCAGAAATCACATTGCCGTTTTGGTCTTTTGCGCCAATTTCATACAGCGCCGCCCACGAGCCAATATCGCTCCAGCGGGCATCTAACGGCACAACCACAACATTTTTGGACTTTTCCAGCAAGGCATAATCAATTGAATTATTAGGCGATTTTGCAAATTCCGCCTCGCCCATGCGGATAAAATCCAAGTCCGGTGTGGCTTTAGCCATAGCATTTGCAACCGCTTTTACAATTTCTGGCGCATAATTTTTCAGCTCCGCCAACACAATTTCCGCCTGAAACATAAACATTCCGCTATTCCACAAATAATTTTCCTGCTGGAGATATTTTTTCGCAGTTTGAGCGTCCGGTTTTTCCACAAATTCTGCAACTTCATAAGCTCCATTATCATCGTTTTTGCCTGATTTTATATAGCCGTAAGCCGTATTTGCCGAGTTTGGAACAATGCCAAAAGTTACTAATTTGCCTTTTTTTGCTTGCTCGGCGGCAACATAAATTGCCTGATGAAATTGGGAAATATCTCCAATAATATGGTCGGCGGATAACACTAAAAGACAAGAATTATCAAAATCTTTAACAGCTTGCATCGCTGCTGCTGCAATGGCTGGAGCAGTATTTCTGCCGACCGGCTCAAGCAATATATTCGGATTATTTAGCCCAATTTGCTGGCACTGACCAGCCACTAAAAAACGATGCTCGGCGTTACAAATAACAATCGGGCTGGTGAAATTCTCCAAACCATCCAAGCGCAAAATCGTTTGTTGCAATAGGGTTTTATCGCCGATTAGCGGCAGATATTGCTTAGGATATTGCGCTCTGGATAATGGCCAAAGCCTTGTGCCAGAGCCGCCTGAGAGGATAATTGGAACTATTTTCATTTGCCTATTGCCTCTTTCAGGTGCTGGATTTCAAGCTTTAACTGCTGGTATTCAGCGGTTTTATGCTTGAGAAATTGCACGGTTAATTTGGTTTTTTCACGCACTCCCTGAGGGGTCAAAAGGTAGGCGTATTTGACTTTATTTTGGCTATTTTGAAAATTCCTAACCTTGATAAAACCCTTATCAGCAAGGCTTTTGAGGCAATAATTTGCCTTGCCCAAACTCATTCCTAAGCCACTGGCTAAATCTCGCTGAGAACAGGTCGGATTACGCTCTAAAGTTTTGAGAATATTGATTTGATTTTTAAGATCCATAATTTTAATTTATGCAAATTGAACTTAACAAAACACAGATTATATGCTATGTTCAGGGATTGAACGCAGCTTTTTTAGCAAAATAATTATTAGCATTCAAAAAACCCTGAACACTACCACAATCAAAACGCTTACCTTGAAACTGATAAGCAATAACTTTTCCTTGTTTAGCCAGTGTCAACAAGGCATCGGTGATTTGAATTTCACCATTTTTATCAGCCGGAGTATTTTCCAAAACCGCAAAAATCTCAGGGGTCAAAATATATCTGCCAATAATTGCCAAATTGCTCAGAGCCTGCTCAGGGGCTGGCTTTTCAACCATATTATTTACTCTAAAAATGCCTTTTTCCAATTCCTCGCCAGCAATAATTCCATATTTATTAACACTTTCCAGCGGCACTTCCTCAATTGCCACAATGCAACAATCCGGATATTTTGCTGCCACTCCGGTCATTTGTTTTAGAACCGAAGCAGCAGAATTTGTGCATAAATCATCTGGCAAAATCACCGCAAAATCCTCATTGCCAAGCAGATTTTTGCCGGTATAAATCGCCTGCCCGAGCCCTAACATTTGCGGCTGCTCAACATAAGTAAAATCGCAAGTTTGAATAATCTCATTCACCTCAGCAAGCAAGCCAGATTTTGCCCCGCTGATACTTTTTTCAAGCTCAAAATGCGGCTCAAAGTGTTGCTGAATCGCACTTTTATACTTATTAGTAACCATCGCCATAGTAGTAATTCCAGCGCTAATTGCCTCTTCCACGCCGTATTGAATCAGCGGCTTGGTCAAAATCGGCAGCATTTCCTTAGGAATGGCTTTGGTAGCCGGCAAAAAACGCGTCCCATAGCCAGCCACAGGAAATAAACATTTGCTAATTTGCATCATTTTTCCTTTAATTGTTTTGCCAAAATCTGCTTGCCATGCTCAACTCCCGGCTGGTCGTAGGTGTTAATTTGCAAAAATTGCCCAATCGCCGAAACCAGCAGCTGATAAATAAACATCAATTTTGCAATATTATATTCATCCGCCGTGGAAATCGTAACCACATCATACGGAATGTCTTTTTGCGCCTTCACAGCAGCGATTGTCGCATCCGCCTGAGCGTTCAGCAGCTGGTCAAAACTCAGCCCATCAACATAATCCAAGCCTAAATCTGGAGTGGAATTAGGAATTTTAGTGTTATCTTTGAGGTCGTCAATTTTGATGAAAGTTACCGTTTTATCCCTTACGCCATCAATAATCAGCTGCAAAAAACTATGCTGGTCAACCGGTCCAATCAGGGCAATCGGAGTGAAAGCCTGCCGAGTCCGATTAATATTAATTTTGCCCAAACTTTCCGCCCACAGCTGGACATACCACTTGTTAAAACTCTCAAGCGAAGTGCAATAGGAAAAAATCGCATTGATGTTAAAACGGTGTTTATTTTCCACCAAAAAACGCGCTTTTTCAATAATCGGCTGGTAATAATCCCCCTTTTCAAAAAAGCTCTCAGCCACTCTTTTAGCGCCATTCAGCAGATTTTCAATATCCACTCCAACCATCGCCAGCGGCACTAATCCGACCTCACTAAAAACAGAAAATCGCCCGCCAATATTCTCCGCCAAAGCAAATGATTTGATATTATTAGCATTAGCAAAATCGGTCAATTTGCTATTTTTCTGCGAAATAATCGTGCAATTTGACTTATCAATTTTCACCAAACCATCCAAATATTTAAACAAACTAATAGTCTCAATCGTATTGCCAGACTTGGAAATCACCACAAAATGCGCATCATTCAAATCAATTTTTTTGAGGCAATGATTTATCTCTAACGGCGCTGTCGTCTCCAAAAACAACAAGTCTTTTTGGTATGAATTTGACAGTAATAAAAACTCGTAAATCGCCTTTGCACCTAAGCTTGAGCCGCCAATTCCGACCACCACAATATGGCTTTTAGTAACACTTTTTGCATGATTTTTAATCTGCGTCAAATCCTGATAAGGCAGCTGATAATATCCGACTTCTGCGGTTTCACGCTCGGCTTTGAGCTTGGAAAAAATCTCGTCATTTGCTTTAATTTGATAGAAATTTTTACAATATTTCATACTAATATCTCTTGTGTAAAATTGATGGATTATACTTATGTTTCCTCAAATTTTGTTTAACATAACAACTTGCAACTTTTTTCAGATAAAAAATGACCGATAATAATATTGATTTTAACTCTAAAACCATTTTAATCACTGGTGGCGCAGGTTTCATCGGTAGTAATTTAGCATTTTACTTGCAAGAAAATTACCCTAATTCGCATATTATAATTTTTGATTGCTTCAGAAGCGGGGCGAAATTTGCCAATGGAAACCTAAAAAGCTTCGGTCATTACAAAAATTTGATTGGTTTTAACGGCGAAATTATTTGCGGAAATATTAATAATAAAGCCGATTTAGCGCTATTGGAAAATTACAAATTTGACTATATTTTTCATCAGGCGGCGATTTCTGACACTCGGGTTTATGACCAAGAAGAGGTGCTGAAAACCAATGTTAATTCGTTTTATGACTTACTCCAAATCGCCAAAAAAGACCAAGCGGCAATGGTTTATGCCAGCTCGGCGGCAACTTATGGGAGCTTGCCCTCGCCGCAAACTGTCGGTCAGGAAAGCCCCGAAAATCCTTATGGATTTAGCAAATATATGATGGATAAAATCGCCAAACGGTTCGCCGAAAACAACCCAAAATTAAGCATTGTCGGGCTGAGATTTTTCAATGTTTATGGCTCAAAAGAGTATTACAAAGGCAAAACTGCCTCAATGGTAATTCAGCTCGGGCATCAGATTTTAAGCGGCAAATCACCAAAACTTTTCACCGGTTCAGACAAAATTTTACGCGATTTTGTTAATATTAAAGATGTCGTCCAAGCCAATATTTTAGCCTGCGCGCCTAAGCAAAACGGCACTTACAATGTCGGCAGCGGCAGCCCCAGAAGCTTCCAAGACATCGCCGATATTTTGCAAAAAGAACTCGGCACAAATCTGCCAATTCAGTCAATTCCAAACCCTTACAGCGGCTACCAAATGCACACTCAAGCCGACATCAGCCAGAGCAAAATCCAATTAGGTTTTGAGCCAAAAATCACTTTAGAAGCCGGAATCAAAGCCTATATTTCCGAGATAAAACAGCTATTTTCACAAGTTGAATAATTTACCACAATTGTAGTAAAATAAAATTATGAGCATTTCAATTCGAGTCAATGAAAATTTATACGACCAAGCTAAAATACAGGCACGGGCGGAGTTACGCACCATTCCTAACCAAATTGAATATTGGGCAAGAATCGGTCATGCGGCATTGGATAATCCGGATTTGTCCATAGAAATGGTTGAAAAAATTCTCATCGCCAAAAATGAAGCAAACGAGCCGTTTGATTTTTCTTAAATCAAAGCCTTAAATGAATATTGAGCAAAAACCATCTTTCAAGCGTGTTTATAAAAAATTACATAAAAATCAACGAGTTATTGTTAATCAGGCGATTAAAAATATTATTAAAAATCCCCTGTTAGGCAAGGAAAAATCAGGCGATTTGGCTGGCGTTTTTGTGTATAAATTTAACTGTTTGAACCAGCAATTTTTATTAGCTTATCAATTTCGCCGGAATTATCGTTTATTATTACTGCTTGGAGTAAATGAAAACTTTTATAAAAAACTAAAAATACAATGATTGATTTTAAACAAAAAAGCCCTAAAATTTTAGTCATCGGAGATTTGATGATTGACCATTATTTATGGGGCTCGAGCGAGCGGATTTCGCCGGAAGCGCCGGTGCAAATCGTTGATATTTATAAGGAAAATACGGTTCTCGGCGGCGCTGGAAATGT
>JAAOIF010000040.1 GCA_015163925.1 Candidatus Thioglobus sp. | reverse complement strand
CCACAAGCGCCAGCCACATGAATTTCATAACCCTTTTCAGTGCAAATAACTCCAAAGTCTTTAATTGTTGCCTCAGCGCAATTCCGCGGACAGCCGCTAACTCCCATTTTGAATTTATGCGCTAAAAACAAAAATGATTATAATAGTCCGATTATTTTGTATTAACAAATTTTATGAAAATCGTTGCAAAAACATTTAGTGCTAAGGGTTTTGAGGTGAAAAGGGACTGGTTTTTGGTTGATGCCGAGAACAAAATATTGGGTCGTTTAGCCACTGAAATCGCCTCTCGTTTGCGTGGAAAACACAAGCCAGAATACACTCCGCATGTTGATACCGGCGATTATATTGTTGTAATTAACGCTGCAAAAGTTAAGGTTACTGGCAAGAAATTTGACGATAAAATCTATCATCATCACACCGGCTATGTCGGTAATTTAAAGTCAATCGCTTTTAAAGATTTGCAAGCAAAACGCCCTGAGGAAATTATCAACAAAGCCGTGAAAGGTATGCTGCCAAAGGGTCCGCTGGGCAGAGATATGTTTAGAAAAATGAAAGTATTCGCCGGCACAGAGCATTCTCACAGCTCCCAGCAACCACAATTATTAGAAATTTAAGGTTTATTTATTATGGCAAAAAAGACAGAAATTTTTTACGCAACCGGCAGAAGAAAAACCTCAATCGCCCGTGTTTATATGACCAAAGGCAAAGGCAAATTCACCGTTAATAAACGCCCGATGAACAAATATTTTGGACGCGAAACCTCTTCAATGATTGTAAATCAACCCTTAGACAGTGTGAAAATGCGTGACAAATTTGATTTCAAAATCATCGTCAAAGGCGGCGGCGATACTGGTCAGGCTGGCGCAATTCGCCTCGGCGTCACCCGAGCGTTGATGGAATATGACAACGGATTTCGCCCCGATTTACGCAATGCTGGTTTTGTAACTCGTGATGCCAGAATTGTGGAACGCAAAAAAGTTGGCCGTAAAAAGGCGCGTAAAAGCGAGCAGTATTCAAAGCGTTAATTTGGATTTTAATCTGGATTTTGATTTCAAAAAAACCCGTTTTTGCGGGTTTTTTATTACTAATTTATTACTAATTTATTACTAATTTTTTTAGCATTCAGAGCAAATCAATCAAATCTGCCAAGCTCATTTTGGCGAATAATTCCTTGCACTAATTCAATATATTCATAGCCGATTCCAGAGTAATTTTCCAACCCTTCGGCAAGACTTCTACCCTTTGGTATCAAGGAATTTGAGCGTTTGTAACTACGAATTTGCCGCAGCAAAATATAGGCATTATTGCGATTTAAATTAAGCAAATAATATTCAACTGCCTTGGCGGTTGAGGAAAATTGCGCCACTTCGTGCTTGGCATTTTTATCACGATTTTTAGGCACAATTCCACAGCCGGGTTTGAAGCACCAAATGCCAAAATAATTGTGCCAGCGCTGGGAAAATCGCGACCGCCCCCAGTTCGATTCAATCGCCGCTTGCGCCAAAACCAAAGAGCTTGGAATAATATCAATAGCCGCCAAAAGTGCTTGTTTGTCGGGATTTTCCAGCCGATATTTTTTGGCTAATTTGGCAATCTGCTGGCTGCTGAATTGGTTGTTTTGAATCAGCGAGCGGATGATTTTTATCTTGTTATTTTCCTTTTCAACAATCGGTAATAAGTAATTAAAAAAAGCAATTTTTCTGCTTTCGGTGTCTTGGATTTTCTCAAAATTCGGCACTCTGGAATGCCCATTCCAAGTGTTATTCCACAAATTATAAGCTGCCACCGAGCCACTTAATACGGTTATAAAAATTAGCAAAATGACTTTGAGTTTTAGAGTTTTCATTCGCCGACCAAATCCCGTGACAAGAGATAATTTACCGCCTCAATAGGGCTGATTTTGCCTTCTGTTACTTGCAAAACCTGCGTGCAAATCGGCATTTCTACTTGGTGTTTTTTGGCGATTAACAGCACTAATTGCAAAGAATTTAAGCCCTCAACAGTCGCCCCGACATTCTCTAATGCCTGCTGAGTGTTGAGATTTTTTGCCAACTGTTTGCCAAAACGCCGATTTCTGGACAAGTCATCCGAGCAAGTCAAAACCAAATCTCCCAAGCCCGACAGCCCGTTGAAAGTGGATTTATCAGCGCCCAGAGCCACGCCGAGCCGAATCATTTCCGCCAAGCCCCGAGTTATTAGCGCCGCTTGAGTGTTTGCTCCAAAGCCCAGCCCAGCGGCGATTCCAGCGGCAATTGCTAAAACATTTTTGACCGCACCGCCGATTTCAACGCCAATAATATCATCATTTGTGTAAGTCCGCAAAGTGTTGGTGCGTAAGGCTTTTGCCCAATAATCCCGAGTTTTTTTATCCTTTGAGGCAACTGCCACAGCGGTAGGTTTATTTTCAGCAAGCTCGGCGGCAAAACTCGGCCCGGAAACCGCACAGCCCAAGCGTTTTGGAAAAATATCCTCAAAACTTTCATGCAATAAACACTGGCGCTGAGTGTCAAAACCCTTAGTTGCCCAAGCCAGCGGCTGCTCGGTTTTGAGCAATGGGGCAAGGGTTTTGAGGGTTGCAAAAAAGCCATAACTCGGCGTGGCAATCAGCACACTTTGGGATTTTTGCGTTAGTGATAAATCAAAAGTCAGCTCCACATTTTTGGGATATTTGCGTGCCAGAGCCGGATGTTTTGGCTGGAGATTATCAGCCTCGGCCTGAGTGAAAGTGTGCAGAAAAATGCGCTCAAAATTATCCGCCAGCGCCACTGATAACGCACTGCCCCAAGCGCCTGCACCGATAATTGATAAATTAGCCATCGCTCAAAAGTGTTCAGATTGCAAATTATTCACTTTAGAATTTCTGCTAATTCGCCAGAAAATTGTGCCTCTGAGAGATCGTCAAAACCGCCGATATATTTGCCGTTGAGGAAAATCTGCGGCACGGTCGACTTGCCAGTTTTCTCCATAACTTCGTCCCAATCGTTTTGGTTTTTGATGTATTTTTTTTGAAAAGCGATGCCTTCATTTTCCAGCAATTTATACGCCGCTTGGCAAAAAGGGCAGCCGTCAGAGCAATAAATAATATTTTTTTTCATAACTATTTAGGTTTTTTAATGGGTAAATTCGCTTTGCGCCAAGCGTTTAGTCCGCCTTTCAAATTATAAACTTGCTCAAAATTATTCCGCGTCAGCAGTCCGGAAATATGCCCAGAACGCCCGCCGCTACGGCAATAAACCAATATTTTTTTGCTATTGTCTAATTCGTTTAATTTATTTTTCACTTGTCCGAGCGGAATGTGAGTGTCGCCGGCGATGAAACCGGATTTTCTTTCCTTGATTTCACGGACATCTAAGACGATTAAATCCTTTGCATCCATCAAACTAATCGCCCCATTTGCATCAACATCTTGGTATTTTTTGAGTTTGTCGGAGACGATATTACCGATAAATAAAGCGATTAAAACCACTAAAATAATGGTGGTGAAAATTTGGTTATCATCAAGTAAAAATTCTAATATTTCCATAGCGATTTGTGTTTTTATTGTTGTAAAAAGTTTTCTAACATTTTATGCCCATGCTCGGTGAGGATTGATTCAGGGTGAAATTGTACGCCTTCAAGCGCTAATTGTTTGTGTTTTATGCCCATAATTTCATCCATTTCAGCATGCGGATTTGTGCTCCAAGCGGTAATTTCAAAACACTCCGGCAGGCTCGATTGCCTTGCTACCAAAGAATGATAGCGCGTGGCGTTAAATGGATTTTGCAGCCCAGAAAACACACCTTTGCCGGTGTGAGTGATGGCTGAAACCTTGCCGTGCATAATTTTCTTAGCACCAATAATCTCGCCGCCGTAAGCCTGAACCAACGCCTGAAAACCCAAGCACACGCCTAATATTGGGATTTTTCCAGCAAAATTCTGGATTGCTTCAATCGAAATTCCTGCCTCATTCGGAGTGCAGGGGCCGGGCGAAATCACCAAAAATTCTGGACTAAGTTCCGCAATCTCAGCAACACTAATTTTATCATTCCGATAGACCTCAACCTCTTGCTCCAGCTCGCCAAAATACTGCACCAAGTTATAGGTAAATGAATCGTAATTGTCTATCATCAGCAACATAATTTGGCTATTTTACCGTTATTTAACGCTTAAAAAAGAGGCAAAATTCAGGCATTGAAAATGGCAAAAATTCTGGCTAAAACCCGCATTCTCAAGGCGTTTTATATGAGTTTTTTGATTGTCAGTAATCAGCACATTTTCGATGGATTGGCGCTTGGCAGCAATTTCCAATTCGCTATAACCGTTGGCACGCTTGAAATCCAAGTGTAATTTGGTCATTTGCTTTTGCATTTTCACATCGTCAAAATGGATTTTTTCCGTTATCAGCAGCGCCCCGCCGGGCTGTAAGCCTTGATAAATATGGTCAATCAGCGCCTGCCTCTGAGCCACCGGCACAAATTGCAGGGTTAAATTTAGCACAATAATAGTAGCATTTTCAAAATTTATATTGTTAATATCAGCGCAAATAATCTCAAAATTTGTTATTTTTCCATGCAAATTTTGCCGGCATTTTTCCACCATAGCAACAGAATTATCAACGCCAATTATGCGGCTGTCTGGGTGCGGATTATTCAGCCCTAAAGCCAAACAAACAGCTCCGGTGGAAGCGCCGAGGTCGTAATAATTAGTGTTTTTTTGCCCGTAAATTTGCACTAATAGTCCGACCATTTCCAGCATATTTTGATAGCCCGGCACGCTGCGGCGCACCATATCATCAAAAATTTCGCTGACTTTTGCATCAAAAGTAAAGCCGACTAAATCAGTTTTTTTGCTAAATAATTTATCCCGAATTTCACTCATATAAGTCTTCCAAAAAAAATTCAGCAACTAATAATTGCGTCTCGCCGATGGTAAAAACTCGCCGCCGACCCCAAGCATTTTGAGCTTGTGCAATTTGCATTTTGCCGCGTTTAATATTTGTATTATTAAACAAAATCTCACCGAGTGGCTGAGTGCCAATTTCCAGTAAATCTTTGGTGTCAGTGGTGATAGGAATGACCGAGCGGGCAAACACCACAGCCCTCCCGCCGCCGAGAAGTGCCACTTCACGCACCAGAACTTGCCCGCTGAAATCAAGTATTTTTGCCTCATTTTTATTTGGAATTGTTTGAGTTTGTGAAATTACATTTAGCCCAAAATCAGCAAATTTATGCCTTAATTTAGCCGTCAGCGATTGCTCGTCAGCCAGCCAATTTAACGCTTTCGCCGGCACATTTTTTACCGATTGCAAATCCGCCCAAACCAAATTTTGTGTATTTATCATCTCGCTTATTTTAGGCTAAGTATCGCCGTATTGGGTTTTGTCATTCGTAATCCAGCGGTTAATTAGCGCATTTTGCGCCCCATCACCCATTTGCAAAAACGCTCTCGCACAAAAATGCACTTGCTCTAAAAGCCAAGCGTCACGCACAATATTGGCAATTTTCATATTAGCAATGCCGGCTTGCTGAGTGCCTAAAATCTCGCCCGGACCGCGTAATTGCAAATCCTTATTAGCAATTTCAAAGCCATCATTTGAGTGCCTGAGAATGTCCAAACGCGCCATAGCATTGTCATTCAGCGGCGCTTGATACATCAAAATGCAAACGCTAATATCCGCCCCCCGTCCGACCCGACCACGCAGCTGATGCAGTTGTGCCAAGCCTAATCGTTCAGAATTTTCAATCACCATCAGCGAGGCATTCGGCACATTGACCCCGACCTCAATCACAGTCGTAGCAACCAAAACATCAATTTCACCGCTTGAAAATTTTGCCATAATCTCAGATTTTTCATCCCTTTCTAACTTGCCGTGAATCAGAATTACTGATAAATTTGGCAAATTTTCCTGCAAATATTTATGGGTATTTATCGCCGATTCTGCCCGCAAAATTTCCGATTCTTCAATCAAAGTACAAACCCAATAAACCTGATTTCCAGCCGCACAGACCTGTTTAATTTTGTCAATTACCTCACTTTTTCGCTGATTATTTAGGGCGATGGTTTTAACTGGTTTGCGCCCCGGCGGCAATTCATCAATCACCGAAGTATCAAGGTCGGCGTAGGCACTCATGGTCAGCGAGCGCGGAATCGGCGTGGCAGTCATCACCAACTGATGCGGCGTGTTTTGAGCCTTTTGCACCAACGAAAGGCGCTGATGCACGCCAAATTTATGCTGTTCATCAATCACCACCAAGCCCAATTTATGGAAATTTACCGCCTCTTGAAACAGGGCATGAGTGCCAATAATTATGCCGGCTTCGCCAGATTTTATCAAGGCTAATTGCTCGGTGCGCTGCTGTGGATTTTGCGCCCCGCTGAGGAATGCAAGCCTTATGCCAAGCGGATTTAAGTAGTTTGAAAATCCTTGCAAATGCTGCTGGGCTAATATTTCAGTGGGCGCCATAATTGCTGCCTGAAAGCCATTTTCCAGCGCTTGCAAACAGGCAAAAACTGCCACAATAGTTTTGCCCGAACCGACATCGCCTTGCAGCAATCTGAGCATCGGCTGGGCTGAGGATAAATCTTGGCTGATGTCCTCAAGACTGCGGTTTTGAGCGTTTGTAAGAGTGAAATTCAAACTGGCGAGAAGTTGTTCGGCGAGCTTTTTTTTGCGCTGAAAAACATTCGCTTTTTTGGTTTTTCTAAGCCGCTTGAGCCGCAGCAAACTCAGCTGCTGGGCGCAAAGTTCCTCAATAATCAGGCGCTGGGCGGCCGGGTGTTTGCAACTGATAATTTGCTCAATATTTTCATCAATACTTTTAATATTTGGATGATGCAAAATCGCTAAAGCCTGCTTGAAAGTTGGCATTTCAGCACTCAGTAGGCTGGAAAAATTATCCTCAAGGCTGGATTTTTGCAAAGTTTCCAGAGCAATATTTATCCATTTTTGCAGCTGCTTCTGGCGAATATTTGCCGTCAGCGGATACACCGGCGTGAGGGTTTTTTCCAGCAAATTGTCCTGCCCCTTAGAAATCAGCCGATACTCCGGATGCAGCATTTCCAGTCCGTTTCGCCCAATTTTCAGCTCGCCAAAACATTGAATAATATCGCCACGGACAAGCTGCTGTTTTTGCTGTTGATGGAAGTGAAAAAACCTTGCTAATAGCTTAGAATTATTATCATCAGCCAGAAAACATAACAGCTGTTTTTGCCTGCCGGGCAGCGTTTCAGTCCGCTCAATCGTCAGCTGCGTTAATATTTCCGTGCCAACTTGTGCCTCTTTCAGCGGAGTAAATTTAGTCTTATTTTGATAGCGGAGCGGCAGATGAAAAAGCAAATGTTGCAAATTATAAATGCCAATTCCGCCCAGATTTTGCTGCGCTTTCGGACCTAATCCATCCAAACAGATTATCGAATCAGCCAGATTTAACATCGCCTAATAGTTGTAATTTTCTTCCTTCACAACCATCACGCCGTCCATTTCCACCAGCGCACCTTTAGGCAATTCACTGATTCCCAGCGCCGCCCGTGCCGGAAATGGCTGATTAAAATAAGTCGCCATAATCTCATTTACTAATGGAAAATTATTCAGGTCGGTCAGATAAACATTCAGCTTGACAATGTCATTCAAATCGCCATTTGCAGCCTTACAAACCGCTTGCAAATTTGTAAAAACTTGCTCAATCTGCGCCCGAATATCGCCTTCAACCATCTCCATAGTCGCCGGCACTAACGGAATTTGCCCAGATAAATAAATACTCAAACCGCCTGTAACCCCCACCGCCTGTGAATAAGTGCCAATCGCCTGCGGAGCATTTTCAGTAGAAATAATGTGCTTTTGCATAATTTAATCCATAGTTGAAATAATTAAAATTATACTCATTGGGCAAAATATTTAGTGAAAAGTTTGGTTTAAATATAATTGCCGATTTTTATCTGAACAGGCCTTGCCTGATTAAAATTAGATAGAATTAAAATTACATTTTTTGACAAAATTAATCTTGCAAAGCAGCAATTATTTATCCAGCTTAAAAGCAAAAAGAAAATGATAAGTAAAAAATTAAGAAAACAGTAAAAATCAGCAAAAACCAAAA
>JAAOIF010000003.1 GCA_015163925.1 Candidatus Thioglobus sp. | reverse complement strand
TGGGTGCTGCCGGCCTCGCCTAATCTGAATAATTACGGCTTGGAACATCAGGATTTAGGCACAATTATCAGCGGTCTTTTCGGCTTTGAAATGTCAAATACGCGAATGGTAATTGGCCTATTATTGTCATTAATTATTATGATTTTAGTTTTTAAAAGTAATGATTTTATGCAAAGGCGAAATAATTGGATTGGCGGTTTTGTGATTGGAGCTTTGATTGTGGCGGCGTTTTATATTTCCGCTGGTCCGCTGGGAGAATTAGCAAAACAGGCGGCTGATTTTAGTAATCCGCAAAACGGGCTGGGCGTGCAATCCTACACTTTTATTCGTCCGCTGGGTGATTTGCTGCATCTGAGCGTCAATCCGCAGTGGCATTTTCTTACCTTTGGTTTGGTGGCATTTTTGGGCGTGGGCGTGGGTTCGGTGCTAATTTGCATTTTCAGCGGCGGCTTCAAAATCGTCTGGTTTTCCTCAATCGGCGAGTTTTTACGCTATGGGCTTGGCGGAATTATGGTCGGAATTGGCGGTATTTTGGGCATGGGCGGAACGATAGGACAAGGCATTGCCGGCACTTCTACCCTATCACTCGGCTCGTTTGTGGACTTGTTTGCCTTGCTGCTTGGGGCTTACATCGGGATTCGCCTGCAAAGCAAATTTCTGTTAGAACACCGAGTGCCGAGCGCGGATTAATTTGAAACTATTAAATAAATAGATGAGTAAAACAATGCACAACTGATAAAAATAGTGTTTATAATAGCCTTATCAATCTTTTAAGGTTGTAAGTTTGATTTTTTTTTTAATATAAGGAGTAACAAATGAGTTTAAAAAAATTATTTGCAGTAGCATTAATTTCCACAGCTACTATGGGCGTGAATGCTGGTTTTAACGATAGCATTGGCGGCGAATCAGATGTATTTTCTATTTTTGATGCTAATAGTGATGGCAAAATTTCTATGACGGAAGTCATTGAAGCTATGATTAAAGTGGTTAGCATGGACAAAGATGGCGACCATTTCATTTCTAAGCAAGAGTTAGAGCATCAGGAAAATTATAACCATTGGATGGCGATGTTTGACTTTAACAAAGATGGAAAGCTTTCTTCTAAGGAATTGCCCAAAGTTTTGCATGGCAAAATGCACAAAATGGACAAAAATAGAGACGGTTATCTTTCTATTGACGAGCTAACCGGCGAGTTGGACATTTGGAAGAACTAAGAAATAAGTAATAAATAATAAAAAAGGCGAATTTAGGTTCGCCTTTTTTATGCAAAAAATCCAAGATAATTACAGCAAAGGAATAATCATAATTGCCACAATATTAATGATTTTAATAAGTGGATTGATTGCCGGACCGGCAGTATCTTTATATGGGTCGCCGACTGTATCGCCCGTTACTGCTGCCTTGTGAGCGTCTGAGCCTTTGCCGCCGCAGTTGCCATCTTCAATATATTTTTTGGCATTATCCCAAGCGCCGCCGCCGGTAGTCATTGAGATTGCCACGAAAATTCCGGTGGTAATTGAGCCGATTAGCAAGCCGCCGAGTGCCTCTTTGCCTAATAATAAGCCGACTGCCAGCGGAAATAAAATTGGCAAAATCGATGGTAATATCATCTCCCGAATGGCGGATTTTGTCAGCATATCCACCGCTTTGGAATAATCAGGTTTTTGGCTGTAATCCATAATTCCGGGCATTTCCCGAAACTGCCGGCGCACTTCTTCAACGATACCACCGGCTGCCCGACCGACTGCCTCCATTGCCATTGCCCCAAAAAGGTAAGGCACCAGTCCGCCTAAAAACAAGCCGATAATTACTCGGTGGTCTGAGAGGTCAAAAAATACTTCTGCGCTGCCGCCGAGGGAGTGAGTGAAATCAGCAAATAATACTAACGCCGCCAAGCCCGCAGAGCCGATGGCATAGCCTTTTGTAACTGCTTTTGTGGTATTGCCGACTGCGTCTAATGGGTCGGTAATATTGCGAATTTCTGCTGGCAATTCAGCCATTTCAGCGATGCCGCCGGCGTTATCGGTAATCGGTCCATACGCATCTAAGGCGACAATCATACCGGTCATTGATAGCATCGCCGTGGCTGCAATGGCGATTCCGTATAAGCCGCCGAGCGCGTGCGCTGCCCAGATGCTGAGGCAAACTGCCAATACCGGCAAGGCGGTTGATTTCATACTCAAACCTAATCCGGCGATTACATTTGTGCCGTCTCCGGTTTTTGAGGCTTTGGCGATGTGTTGCACCGGCTGATACTCGGTGGAGGTGTAATATTCGGTAATAATTACCATTGCCGCCGTCAAAACCAAGCCGATGAGTGAGGCGTAAAATAGCGCCAAATCCATTCCCATTTCCTTGCTGATGAAATAAAATGCAATCGCCGCCAAGCCGCCAGATGCGATTAAACCCTTATACAGAGCGCCCATAATTGAACCGTTTGCTGAGATTTTGACAAAAAATGTACCAATAATTGAGGCAATAATTGAAGCCGCGCCGAGTGCTAATGGATATAAAATCGCATTTTCGCCCAAGTTCAAAACTCCGGCAAGTAGCATTGTAGCAATGATTGTGACCGCATAAGTTTCAAACAAATCCGCTGCCATTCCAGCACAATCGCCAACATTATCGCCAACATTATCAGCAATTACAGCCGGATTTCTGGGGTCGTCCTCGGGGATTCCAGCCTCAACTTTGCCGACAATATCAGCGCCGACATCAGCCCCTTTAGTGAAAATTCCGCCGCCCAAGCGTGCAAAAATAGAAATCAGCGAGCCGCCGAAAGCCAGTCCTATCAGTGCGTGCAGGGCATCGGCTTGTGCCACTCCAAAAGCCAACATTCCGTAATAATAGCCCGAAACGCCAAGCAATGCCAAGCCCACCACTAACATTCCGGTAACTGCCCCGCCTTTGAAAGCCACTTGAAATGCAGCATTCATACCGTCCGCCGCCGCCTGTGCAGTGCGGCAATTAGATTTGACCGAGACATTCATACCGATATAGCCGGTAGCGCCCGAGAGGATTGCGCCAAGCAAAAATCCCAGCCCGACTGCAACGCCTAAAAAGTAAGTAATCAGCAGCAGCAAAACCGCGCCAACTATGGCAATTGTGCTGTATTGCCGGTTCAAATATGCGCTTGCACCTTGGGCGATGGCGGCTGAAATTTCTTGCATTTTCTCGTTTCCTGCCGGCTGTTTGTTGATCCAGCTGATGGTGAATAAGCCGTATAAAACAGCAATAATTGACGCTAATATGGCAAATTGAAGTATCATTTTTTTCTCCTTGGTTTTCGAGATATTTCGCCCAACAATCAGCGAGCCGATGGCGTTATTAGCCACCCGAATGGAGGGGCGAGATATCACTCTCACATCGCCAAATTGCTTTAAAGCATTGATGTAAGACCGAGTAACATTTGCGCCGTTGCCGTTTTCAAATTGAATAGTAAAATTAGAACCATTAGTGCCGCCAAGCACCGAGCCGGTAGAGGCGATTGCCGCCCCAGCACGAACCAAATCGCCAGCTGCCACAGCCCAATCAATCCCAAATTTATCGCCCTCGTTCAAATCAACCTCAGTAATCACGCCGTTAATTGAGACATTTGTAGACAGAGATTTATTCACACTGGCCAGAAAATCACCAACCCTATCAACCACATTAGCTCGGTCCTGAACCCATATCATACCCAATTCTTTATGAATAATAACCTTGCCGCTATCGGTCAAAAATTGCTCAATGGTTTTGGTTAAATTTGCCAAACTGTCAGTTTTCGCACTTGAAGTAGCTTTGCTGGATGAAAAAGAAATTGCGCCATCTTTGTTTTTCTCATTTTTCTTATTCACATCAACCGATTCTCTGGATGAATTAACATCAAAAGATTGCTCAATCAATGGAAAATTAACGGTAAATAATTGTTCCTTATCGCGGAAAATAACATAGTCTTTTGCCTGTTTTTTCCAGCTAATATTCAGCTGTGCCAGCAATCTATCTAACGCTAATTCAATCGGCAAATCCTCAAATTCAACACTTACTAATTTTTGCAAACTCTTCTCAGCGCCGTCTTTTACAATATAAGAAATATCCCCGAGCATAGAGTTTAAAACAATATCTAACGGCTGACTGAATGCTCTAAAAGTAATGCGTTTTTGCTTGATGACGAGAATGCCGCCGGTGGTGCGAATATAGGATAATCCAATCGGTTTGAGGATTCTATGCAAAGCCTTGCTGACCGGTAAATTTTCAACCTCCAAAGACACTAAATCATTAGTATTAATGCCTTTTGAGTAATTTACCTCGCCAACCAAAGTCGGCAAAACCGAGACTAAAGGCTGATTAAATAGAGTCAAACTTACTTTTCTATTAAACAATTCAACCTCATGCTCAACAATCGGCTTTCGCTTGACGCTCGGGGCATTTTCATACACTTTGCTCAACCGATCCACTTTGTCCCGATGGGCCTTAATTTGCTCAGACGAATAACTAACACAGCCACTCAAAAAAGCCATACTCAAGGCACTTACGACAATAACTTTTAATTTTAATTCTTTCATTTTAATATGCTTCCTTTTTTATTATGAATATCTGCTAAATTGTAGCGTGAAAAAAATGGAAATTGTATACTAATTTTCTTTGACAACTGAACCAAAAAATTCTGATAAGGAATTATTTTAAAAACCAATGCCTTAGCAGAAATCGTATCTTCCTTAAAATCCAAATCCAAAACAGCAATATTATCGCCTATTTTTACTGGTTTAGGGTAAATAACGCTTAATAAATCTTTAGTCTTAAATTGCAAAAATTCAGCCTTCAAAGCGCTGTTATTTTCATTAATATTAACCTCTTTAATTTCCTTATTAAGCTGTTTTGCCGCAGCCTCCAAGCCATCTTTTTGAGCCAGCGCCAATGCCGCGTTAGCCCTTTGTTTTGCTGGCTCAACGGCATTATAAAAACTTAAAAATTTACCATTAATTGCCACCGGCTCAATCAGTAATTGATAATAGTCATCAACTCCCATCTGCTCTTTAAATTTCTTATAAAAGCCTTTAAAATTTTGCTGATTTTTTTCCACAAATTCAGTAGCATTTGCTTTTTCAAGCTCAATATTATGTTTATTTAGGATTGATTTTTGCAATGAACTAATCACCAAATTATACAAAACATCAGCCTTTTTTTGCACCACAGAAGTGCCAATAATTTCGCCGAGTTGCACTTCTACATCAAAAAGTTTATCAATATCTTCATTGCTAAAATGATATTGATTATCAATAATTACCGCATCGGTTTTTTGCCAAATAAAATTCAGCAAAAATCCAAAAACCACAACTCCAACAATAATAATTTTAACGACTAAATTCATCTTAAATATCCTTCATTTCCAATATTTGCCAGCCCTTCACGCCGCTACAAATATAGAGTTTCTCGGTATTTGCCAAAATTCCAATACTGCCAGCATGCTCGGCAAATATGCAATCGCTAACATTCGGCTCGGTTACAAACACATTAAATTGTGAGGTATTACTCGCCCAGCGCTTGCCATCCGCCAGATAAACATCCTTCACCGACAAATACCCCTCAACATCTACATTGCTTATTTTATCAGCACTCAGGCTCATTAAATCACTCATTGTGTCAGAACGCTTGATGCTAAATTCATCATTTTCCAGCTCAATATTACTTTCAAGTTTGAGGCTATTTGCGTATAAATTATTCTGCTCATCAGCCAAAATTTTGTTATTAATTTTCAGATTTTTATTTAGATTTATATCATTTTGATTTACCTCAATCGCCGCTGTGAGGCTGTTTATATCGGTTTGCTGCTCTTGAAAACCTTTCACCAAAATCGGAATTAGAGTGCTGCTGCTGATGCCGAGTAAGTCTTTTTTCAGCTCGCTGACCATCGCCGGATAAATCTCACGCGCCTCTTGAGCGATAAATCCGGTGATGAGATTGCTGGTCGGATGGGCGATGTAGCGGAAATCCACGACCCGAAAAGCATTCAGAATATTGCTGGCATTATGCCGAGTATTTTGGATATTTTGCTTCACACGCCGGTCTGATGCGTTCATCAGCGCATATTGATTGTCGTTATTTATGGCAATTACGCCAGTCGGAGAGCCGCCGAAAGTGATTTTAGTCAGCTCGGTAGTATTGATGTCCAAAGTGTTATTTACCGTCACATTCGTGGCATTTATGACCAATTTGCCGGACTGAATATTGACTTCTCCGATGGCATTTATGGCAATATTTTGGTCGGCGGCGATGGAATCCAGCGAAATTTCGCCGACATTGCTAATATTTTGCTCATTTGCATCAAAGCCGTTAGCGCTGATTGAGCCAGTTGTGGTAAGGGTTGCAGCGCCGAAATCAATATTTCCGCCGCTCACAGCGGTGATGGAATTTCCGTCAATTAGGATATTATCAACGGCAAGTCTGGTGGCATTTATTTCCACATTGTCAATCGTGCCGCCGGTAATGGTAACTGTGCCGGCGTTGAAAGTTCCGCCGACCGTCAAATTTGCTTTGGTTGTAACATTTCCGCCCTCAATTTTTAAGGCATCGGCGGCGAGATTTATGGCGTTTCCGTCAACTCCGATGGCGATTGAGTTGTCAGTTTTGGCTAAAATATTATCTAAAGTGATTTCATCAACTCCGCTGATAGTAGGGGCTGTGAGGCTGTTGGCGTTGATGGCGCCGCTGGTGGTTAGGTTTTCATCAGCAAAACTAATTCCGCCGGTGGATGAAGTGATGGTGTTGCCGTCAATGGTAATGTTATCAACTGTCAGAGTTGTGGCGGCAACGGTTACGCCGGAAATTGCGCCGCCGGTGATGGCGACTGCGTTGGCGGTCAGAGTGCCGGCATTTACCGTCAAATTATTACTCAAAGTGATATTTTTATCAGCGGCGATTTGCAAGGCATCGGTGGCGAGATTTATAGTATTTCCGGCAGCGCCGATGCTGATATTGCCGGTTCGGGCTAAAATTTGATTCAGGGAAATGTCGTTGATTCCAGTCACATTTTCACTGTTGAAATCCTGCCCGCCGACCACTAAATTTCCAGTTGTGGTAAGGGTTGCGCCGCCGAAATCTATCACATTAGTGCTGGAAATTATGGAGTTGCCGCCGATGGAAAACATTCCGACTTTTAGGCTGGTGGCTGCCACATCAGCGCCGATTGCTACGCCGTCAATGTTGCCGCCGTTTATATCAACGGTGCCGGCGTTGAAAGTGCCAGTAACTGTTAAATCCCTTGCTGTGGAAACATTGCCGCTGTTGACTGTGAGGGCTGTTCCGGCGATATTTATGCTGTCGTTAGCAATACCGATGGCGATTGAACCGCTATTGGCACTGATACTGCTGAGGCTAATGCTGCCGCCAGTAATTGTTGGAACTGTGAGACTGCCGGCGGTGATTAAGCCGGTAGTGGTTAGGGCTTCATCGTCAAAACTAATGCCGTTGGCGTGGCTGGAGGTGATTTGATTGCCGTTATCAATGGTAATATCATCAACCGTCAGAGTTGTGGCAGTGATAGCAACATTGGAAATGTCGCCGCCGGTGATGGCGACTGCGTTGGCGTTGAGATTTCCGGCATTTACCGTCAAATTATTACTCAAAGTGATATTTTTATCAGCGGCGATTTGCAAGGCATCGGTGGCGAGATTTATAGTATTTCCAGCAGCACCGATGCTGATATTGCCGGAGGTTCGGGCTAAAATTTGATTCAGGGAAATGTTGTTAATATTTGCCACATTTTCATTGTTGAAATCCTGCCCGCCGACCACTAAATTGCCAGTTGTGGTAAGGGTTGCAGCGCCGAAATCAATTGTGCCGTTGGAGGAAATTATGGAGTTGCCGCCGATGGAAAACATTCCGACTTTTAGGCTGCTGGCTGCCACATCAGCGCCGATTGCTACGCCGTCAATGTTGCCGCCGGTGATGGTAACTGTGCCGGCGTTGAAAGTGCCGCCGACTGTTAAATTTGCTTTGGTTGTAACATTTCCGCCCTCAATTTTTAAGGCATCAGCGGCGAGATTTATAGCATTTCCGTCAACTCCGATGGCGATTGAGCCGCTGGAATTTGCGAAAATATTATCTAAAGTGATTTCATCAACTCCGCTGATAGTAGGGGCTGAGAGGCTGCCGGAGGTGATGGCGCCGCTGGTGGTTAAGTTTTCATCAGCAAAACTAATTCCGTCTGCGTGGCCGGAGGTGATTTGATTATCGTTAATGGAAATACTGCCGATTGTTAGGCTGTTGGCAGTGATATAAACATTGTCAAGTGTGCCGGAATCAATATTTACATTGTTTAAGGCATGGTTGCTAAGGTCGGCTGGTGCGGTTAAAGTAGTAAAGGCTAAATCGGTGAATCTGGCGGTGGTAGCAGAACCAGTTGCAGTACCGGTGCCGATTGAAACGCCATTTATAGTGCCTGATGTCAGGGCAATATTTTCAAGTGTTTTATTGTTAAAATTGAGCGTTTGCCCTAAAATTATTTTCTCATTCTCAGTATCAAAAGTTAGGAAAGTATCTGTGCCTTGAGTAATTTTCAAGGCTTCGGCTTGGTTGTTTTTCAGGTTAATATCAATAGTGTCGCCGTGGGCAGACAAGCTATTTAGCGCGATTGAACCAATACTCGCAATTGAGGTTTTGCTTATGTCAAGCGTTCTGACTGTCAAAGTGCCGGAGGTTTGCAAATGATTGTCGCCGAAATCAATCGTATCGCCGCTTACATTGATTGAGTTGCCGCTGATGGAAAACATTCCGACTTTTAGGCTTATTAATGCAGTGTCAGAGCCGATGGTTACGCCGTCAATAGTGCCGGAATCAATATTTACATGGGTGAGAGTTTGGCTACCGAGGTCGGCTGGGGCGGTTAAAGTATCAAATCCTAAAGAGGTGAATTTGGCGGCGGCTGGTGATGTAGCGCCGATAATAGTATTATTAATTGTGCCGCCGGTTATGGTGAAATCCGAGCCGCTGATGTTTTTGTCGCCTAAAACTAAATTTTGCCCGACTGTGATTTTTTCTGCTCCGGTGGAAGTGTCAAAAGTCAAATATTCCTTATCGCCTTGCTTGATAACAAGGGCTTTTGCTTGGGTGTTGTTGAGGTTGATGGCGATTGTTCCGGTGGAAACTGGGCTGAGGCTGCTGAGTGATAAATCGCCTAAATTGTCTATATTGCTGCCGCTGACATTTAAGCCTCCGACCGTTAAATTGCCGCTGGTGGTAAGGTTTTCATCGCCGAAGCTGATTCCGTCTGCGTGAGTGGAGGTGATGGAATTGCTGATGAGTTGCAAATCGCCGACATTTAATGAGGTTACATTATCAATTACCACATTGTCAATAGTGCCGCCGCTGATGGCAAAATTTGAGCCGCTGATTTCGTTAGTGCCGAGTTCTAAGGCTGCTCCAACGGTGATAGTTCCGCCCTCAGTGTTGAAATTTAAAAACTCGGTAGTGCCGTCAGTAATCCGCAAAGCATCGGTTTGGTTGGGATTTAGGACAAAATCCAAAGTGTCAGTTTGCGGCTTGAGAGTGTTGATTTTTAGCTCATTCACGCCGCTGATATTTTTATTATTTAGAGTGATATTGCCAACAAAACTGGCATTTTGGCTGGTGTCTAAAGTCAGGGCTACGGTGTTATTGGTTTCCAATTCTAAACTCTGCGCATTGTTACTTCCTAATCTGGCGGTATCGCCAAATATATTGCCGCCTTGTAAAAATACACCAGAGGCATTCGGAATGACAAACCAGCCCGGAATATCTTCACTAGCCACTCCATCGGTTCTTTTAATGTATAAATTGCCTTGCACGGTATCAATGGCAATTGAGCCTTTGTTGGCAGTAATACTGGCTATATTAGCGGCTTTTTGTATGTCAGTGCTTGGGTTACTCAGCAATGATGCAACGGCTGGGCATGGAACACGGCGAGGCGATTGAGCATAAAATGGTTAATCGGGCGATTGAAAATGCGCAAAAAAAGGTTGAGGGAATGAATTATGATGCCCGCAAAAACCTATTAGAATACGATAATGTTGCTAACGACCAGCGCAAGGTTGTGTATCAGCTGCGTGATGAGCTGATGAGCGTGGATGATGTGCAGGACAGATTTATTAGCATTCGCAAAAGTGTTGTAACGGCGCTGCTTGCAGACTATATTTCCACTGAAACTGCCGAAGAGGAATGGAATGTGGAGGGCTTGCAAAATGCCTTGAAATCCGATTATGCGGCGGATTTTGAGCTGCAAAAGTGGCTTGATGAGAAAATTAATATTGACGAATTAGAGGCAAAAATCATTCAAAATTTGAGCCAAATTTGCGCTGATAAGGAAAATCTTGTCGGCTCTGAGCAAATGCGGGCTTTTGAAAAAGCGGTGATGCTGCAAACTTTGGACCATTACTGGAAAGAGCATCTGGCGGCGATGGATTATTTGCGCCAAAGCGTGAATCTCAGGGGCTATGCGCAGAAAAATCCGGCTCAGGAATACAAACGCGAATCTTTTACGATGTTTGAGGCGTTTTTGGATACTATTAATGTGGAAATTGTCATGCGCTTAAATAAAGCATCATTTTGGATAATTTTCTGGTGCAATTTTAGTCCGATAATATGCCCAATCGCCGCCACCGGAAGCAGGCTCAGGGACAATTTCCAATCAATAAAAACCTCAAATGCCACAAAAGTTGCCATCTTCAAACTCACCAAAATAAACCACAAAACGAACAAAGTATTGCGCAATTTTTCCTTAGTAATATGACGCATAAAAACTGCCACAATCAGCGGCGCTCCGGTCAGCGAAATGCCCGCCACATAGCCTCCGAGCAGCAATAAAATTTTATCAATCCAAGCCCTGTGCGAGGCAATTTTGATGCCCAAACTCCAAATAAATCCATAAAAAATAGTAATCAAATATACAAAAATAATCACCAATTTATCCGGCAGAGAAATCAAGCCAAAAACCCCAGCCAAAGCCGGCAAAATAATCCACGCCAGCGACTTTTTCAGGTAATTCCAATCCACTTTTTTGAGCGATTTTTTCAAAGTCAGCGAGGCAAAAAACAAAAGATGAATGCCAATCAGCGGTAACCAATACACCGGCGAGCCGCCCAGCAGCAACAACAACGGCAACCCCAACGCCGCCCCGCCAAATCCAAGCCCCGTGCGCACAAAACCAGTCCACACAAAAATCAGCCCAAGCAATAAAAATTCAGTATGAGAAAAAGTCATAGTTGCAAAAAATCAAGATTATGTAAGAATCCGAGGGCATTTCAGCGCTCAAAGGCTATGGCATAATTGATGGCAATCATTGGATTTTTGAGAAGGCTTTTAACGCATCAAAAACTTGGCTAAATCACAAAAACGGCACGCTCGGAATCCCGCTGCATATACTGTTTGGCTGGTATTCAAAGCCTGAATGGGTGCAATTTTTAGTGCAATATTTATTCACTTTTTCAATGTTTTTTTACTGGTCATTTAGTATTAAAAATGCCAAAAATTCCAAATGAAAACGCTAATTTTATTACTAATATTTTCTGGAAATTGCTGGGCAAATGCTGATAAGGTCGGGCTTGGCAAGCAATTATTTTTTGACAAATCCTTATCCAAAAACGCCAAACAATCCTGTTCCACTTGCCATCAGCCAGAATCCGCATTTGGTGATTCCAGAAGTAATATTACCAGCAGTTTGTCCGGTGCTGGCGCGGTTTCCTTGGGGCAAGACGACAAATCCTTAGGCGATATAAATGTGCCAAATATCACTTATGTCGGCTTCGTTCCGGAGTTTCATTTTGAATGGAATGATGGATTATTTCTTGGCGGTTTATTTTTGAATGGTCGGGCAAAAACCTTATTAGAACAAGCCTCAGCTCCAATATTTGACCAACTTGAAATGCAAAATAACAAAGAAAATTTGTTCAAAACTATGCAGAAAAAATACCAAAAACAGTTGATAAAAATTTATGGCAAAAGCGTTTTTGAAGATGAAAATAGTGTTGTAAAAGCGGTTTCTGATGCGATTGTAAATTTTGAAAAAAGCCAAACTTTTGCCTCTTTTGACTCCAAATTTGATGAATTTCTGCATGGCAAAATTAGCCTCAGCGAGCAAGAGGAATTAGGCTTGAAACTCTTTAAGGACGAGGAAAAAGCCAACTGCGCCGCCTGCCATCCGGTGCCAGAAAAAAGCTCATCCAAAGCCGAAAGTATTTTTACAGATTTCAGTTATGATAATCTCGGCGTGCCGGCAAATTCCCTTGTCAGACGGCATAATAGCAAGGGAAATGATTTTATTGATAACGGATTATTTGATAATTCCAAGGTCAAAAATGCCGAGCTGAAGGGTGCTTTTCGGGTCAGCAGTTTGCGAAATATTGCCGTTTCTGCGCCATATATGCATAATGGAATTTTCAATGATTTGCAGACGGTGATTGAGTTTTACAACACTCGAGATGTTGAAAATGGCATAAATCCGGAGACGAAAAAACCATGGCGGGCGGCGGAAGTTGATGAAACTAAAAACACCGAAGAACTTGGAGATTTAGGCTTAAATGATGAGGAAATTCAAGCACTTATTGCATTTTTAAAAACCTTAACCGACAAACGCTTTGAGCATTTTTTGTAATAATGAAATAAATTAGTCTTATAAAAAGTATTACAAAAAGTCATTAATTAAGTCTCAAATTTAGGTTATAATCTCATCTTTTTTTGGAGAAAATTATGCGACTCAGTGAAGACATCAAACCCATCAGCTACCTGAAAAACAACGCTGCAAAAGTCATCAAAACCATTACTGAAAACAAACGGCCGATGATTATTACTCAAAACGGCGAAGCCAAAGCCGTGGTGCAAGACATTAAAAGTTATGACGATGTGCAAGAAATGGCGGCTTTATCCAAGCTGATTACAATCAGCGAAGCACAGGTTGAAAAAGGCAATTGGACGCCGCAAGAGGAAGTTTTTGAAGAAATCAGACAAAAGTTAGATTTACTTAAATGACACATAAAATCAAATGGTCTGACACGGCAAAAACAAGTTTAAAAGAAATAATTCTCTATATTGCTGTTGCTGACAGCGTTAGTATTGCTGATAAAATTTTAACAAACATAGAGCAAGCGGCTAACGAATTGTGTTTGATGCCTGAACGCGGACGCAATATTGACGAATTAAAATCATTTAATCAGTCGGATTACAAATTTGTAATGCACCAGCGTTGGAAAATTATTTACCAAATTAAATCCGCCAATCAAGTGATAATTTTATTGATTATTGATAGCAGTCGGGATTTTAAAGATATTTTATTTGATACACTTTCAAGGCAATGAATTTATTAAAAATCAAAGGTGTTAAATCTAATGCGTTGAATGCTGGGATTAAAAACGCCCAAAATTCAGGCACAGATTTAGACAAAAATTCAGGCATAGATTTGGGCATAAATTCAGATACAAATTCAAAGCCTGATGATACTAAAAAATTGGATTTATCAGTAATTTTATTGGCTGAAAATACCACCACAGCGGCGGTTTTTACTCAGAATATTTTCTGCGCCGCACCGGTGTTAGTGGCAAAAAATCACTTGCAAAATGACATCAGAGCTTTGCTGATAAATACCGGCAATGCTAACGCTGGCACGGGTTTGGCGAGTGGCACGGTGGGGCTGGAAAATGCTTTTGAGACTTGCAAAATGGTGGCTGATGAATTAGGAATTGAGCCGTCTGAAGTGTTGCCGTTTTCCACCGGAGTAATTGGCAAACCCTTACCGATGGCGTGTTTTGAGGATAATATTAAGCAATTAGCTGCTGGAATTTCAGTTGATAATTTACCGCAGGTGGCGGCTGCGATTTTGACCACCGATTTGAAGCAAAAAACTGCTAATAGTCAATTTGAAATTAACGGCAAAACCGTTAGTATCACTGGGATTGCTAAGGGTTCTGGAATGATTCGACCGGATATGGCAACGATGCTGAGTTTCATTTTTACTGATATTTCTGCGAAGAAATCTGAGCTGCAAAATTGCTTAAATATAGCGGTAAATCAGTCGTTTAATCGCATTACTGTTGATGGCGATACTTCCACGAATGATGCTTGCACGCTTAGTGCTACGGGGGTTTTGGAGGTTCGGCTGGCGGATTGTTTGGATGAATTTCAATCAGCTTTGAACGCAGTTACGAAGTCTTTGGCGCAGCAAATTATCAAAGACGGCGAGGGGGCGACTAAATTTGTGGAGGTTCGGGTGGCGGGAAAATCCAGTGCAGATTGCTTGGAAGTGGCTTATACTGTGGCACATTCGCCTTTGGTGAAAACTGCGATTTTTGCCGCTGATGCTAATTGGGGGCGGATTTTGGCAGCGGTCGGTCGGGCAAATATTTCGGACTTAAAAGTGGCAGATGTAGATATTTATTTGGGCGCGGTTTGCTTGATTAAAAACGGCGAATTGAACCAAAATTACACCGAAAAACAGGGGGCTGAGGAAATGGCAAAAAGTGAAATTTTAATTGATATTAAAATCGGCAAAAATACCACTTGCGAAAGCGTTTGGACCACCGATTTATCATTTGATTATATCAAAATAAATACCGATTATCGCACATGAAAATTTATCGCTTATTGATTTCTTGCCCTGACGCACAGGGTTTGGTGGCGAAAGTCAGCCAGTTTATTTTCCAGCGCAACGGGAATATTAAAGAGGCTCATCACCATTTGGACGCTGAAAATCGGCGATTTTTTATGCGAATTGAGATTGAATCTGGCGATTTGTCTTGTTCCATTGCGGATTTTTCTGCGGATTTTGCTAATATTGCCAAAAAATATACGATGATTTGGCAGTTAAATGATGCTGCAAAACTCAAGCGGATTTTGCTGATGGGGTCTCAGAATTCCCATTGCGTGGCGGATTTGCTGCATAGAAATCATGAAAATGAGCTTGAGGCAGAAGTGGTCGGAGTGCTTGCAAATCATCCAAAACTCGCCAAACTTGCCAGCTGGTACGATGTGGATTTTCAGCAGGTGGAAATTCGCCCTGAGACTAAGGCTGCCGACCTTGCTAATATGAGCCAAGCGGCGATTGATTTTGCACCAGATGTGATAGTTTTGGCGAGATATATGCAAATTATTCCTGAGGATTTATGTGCTAAATTTGCTGGCAAAATTATTAATATTCATCACTCATTTTTGCCGGCGTTTGTGGGCGCAAACCCTTACCAGAGGGCGGCTGAGAGGGGAGTGAAACTGATTGGGGCGACCTGCCATTATGTAACTTCTAATTTGGATGAAGGGCCGATTATTGAGCAAGATGTGGTCCGCGTAAATCATACAAATAGTGCTAAAGAGATGCAAAAAATGGGGCAAGATATTGAGAAAATTACTCTTGCAAAAGGCTTGCAATATCATCTCCAAGACCGAGTTTTAATTTGTAATAATAAAACCGTGATTTTTGCTTAAATCTCAGTCTCCATTTTCAAGAATAAAAGCCTTAAAGCGTTGTGCTATCGGCGAAAGCTGGGTTTTAGTATGCACCACAAACCAGTGCCGAGTGATGGGAAATTTATCCACATTTAGCTGCTGAATAATACCGTTTTGCAGCTCTAATTTGACCGTGTGTTTGGAGACAAAACCAATCCCTAAGCCCGCCTGAACTGCTTGAATAATTGCCTCATTTGAGTTGATTTCAATATCAGAATTAAAGCCCATTCCGGTCATTCGCTCAATGGTAATGCGGGTTCCAGAGCCTTGCTCACGAGTAATTAGGGTTTCTTTATTTAACGCCTTAATAGAATTATTTTTATTTTTTAGCAAGGGGTGCGCCGGGTGGGCAATGGCAATTAGCGGATTTTCCATAAACGGCTGAGTGGCAAGCGGCATATCCGCTGGCGGCTCGCCCATAATCACTAAATCAGTTTGATTATTTTTGAGTTTTTCTAACAAAGATTTGCGATTTGTAACCTCCAAATAAAATGTCATTTGCGGATTTTGTTGTTTAAATTTTGCCAAAATCCGGCTGACAAACGAGTTAGTAGTAGTGGCAACAGAGATTTGCAAATGCCCAGATTTGGGGTCCAAAGTTTGCTCAATTTCGGATTTACTTTGCTCTAATTTAGTAATAATATCCAAGCAGGTTTGGTAGAATTTTTTGCCGATAAAAGTCGGGCTGACGGCTTTTCCTTGAATATTTATCAAGTCCGAATTAATATTTTTCCGCAGCTGCTGAATTTGCATATAAACCGCTGGCTGAGTGATATTTAGCTCTTTGCTGGCCTTGGTAAAACTTTTCAGCCGCACAACCGCCTCAAAACTATACAGTTGCTTAAGTGTGTAATTAATCATAAGTAAAATTGATGATTTGTTAAAAAAATATTATTTTACATTATTTAATTGCTCTTGTATCATAGCGGTTCTTTTAATCAATAACGGAGAGTTAAATGTCTGAAACGAAAGGACTTAAAGGGAAAGACCGGTATAAATCCGGCGTAATCTCTTATAAAAAAATGGGCTACTGGCAGCCTGACTATACGCCAATTTCAACCGATGTAATTGCAGTTTTTCGGCTGACACCAGCGGCTGGCGTTGACCCAGAAGAGGTTGCAGCCGGTGTTGCTGGCGAATCTTCTACGGCGACTTGGACTGTGGTTTGGACTGACCGTTTAACTGCTTGTGAGCTATATCGCGCTAAGTGTTACAAATGCGACCTTGTGCCTAATACTGGCGAGGGGACTGAGACTGAAGCCCAATATTTCATTTATATTGCTTATGATATGGACTTATTTGAAGGCGGTTCTATTGCTAATGTGACGGCTTCTATTATCGGCAATGTTTTTGGTATGAAAGCCCTTAAAGCCTTGCGTTTGGAGGATATGCACTTTCCAGTTGCTTATTTGAAGACTTTTGAAGGCCCTGCTACCGGAATTATTGTTGAGCGGGAGCGGATGGACAAGTTTGGTCGCCCACTGCTTGGCGCTACTACTAAGCCGAAATTAGGTCTGTCTGGGCGGAATTACGGTCGGGTGGTGTATGAGGCGCTGAAAGGCGGTTTGGATTTCGTTAAAGATGATGAAAACATTAATTCCCAGCCATTTATGCATTGGCGTGACCGCTTCCTTTACTGTATGGAAGCTGTGAATAAGGCCTCTGCGGCGACTGGTGAAATTAAGGGGCATTACCTAAATATTACTGCTGCCACGATGGATGAAATGATTGAACGCGCCGAATTTGCTAAGGATTTAGGCTCAATTATTGTAATGATTGATTTGGTTATCGGCTACACGGCAATCCAAACAATGGCTAAATGGTGTCGTGAAAATGATATGATTTTGCATCTACATCGTGCTGGTAATTCAACTTACTCACGCCAGAAAAATCACGGGTGTTTTTCCTTGCCAGTAGCCAATCATTTTCTAATTCTAATGTGTGCAAATCAATCCATTCTCGCACAAGTTTTGTGGCAGTTTTGGATGACAAATCGCCCTTAATTACATTGCCTTGAAAGTCAAACACAGCCTTGTTTCCAGAATATTCAGCATGAAAATGAGGCGGATTATGCTCATCATAAAACATTCTAATAATAATTCCAAAAAATCTTGATATTTCTGGCATATTTTACCCCTAATTATTTAACAAAAACTCCCACAAATCGCACTGTTGGCGGCGGTGTGGGGGCTGACGAGATGGGTGAATGAGCCTTGTCCTTGCCGGCCTTCAAAGTTGCGGTTGGAGGTTGAAGCACAGCGCTCGCCGGCTGCTAATTTATCGGCATTCATCGCCAGACACATTGAGCAGCCGGCCTCACGCCACTCAAATCCGGCGTTGATGAAAATTTCATCCAAGCCCTCACTTTCGGCTTGCTGTTTTACCAAGCCGGAGCCGGGGACGACTAAGGCTAGCTTGATGTTTGCGGCGATGTGTTTGCCTTTGAGGGCGGCGGCGGCGATGCGCAAATCTTCAATTCTGGAATTAGTGCAAGAGCCGATAAATACTTTGTCAATTTTGATGTCGGTGATTTTGCTGCCGGCCTTTAGATTCGTGTAATTCAGAGCATTTTGCCAACTGGTTTTCTGCACAGAATTATTAGCATTTGCCGGATTCGGCACGCACTCATCAATAGCAATTACCATTTCCGGAGAAGTGCCCCAAGTCACTTGTGGCTTGACTTTCAGAGCATCAAAGCTAATAGTTTTGTCAAAATCGGCATTAGCGTCAGAATGCAAAGTTTGCCAATATTTCAGCGCCGCCTCCAAAGCCTTACCTGTCGGGGCGAGCGGGCGGCCTTTGATATATTCAATAGTTTTTTCATCAACTGCCACCATTCCGACCCGAGCGCCAGCCTCAATCGCCATATTACAAAGGGTCATTCGGCCTTCAATGGACAGATTTTCAATAGTATTTCCGGCAAATTCTATGGCGTAGCCGCTGCCACCAGCAGTGCCGATTTGCCCGATGATGTAAAGTGCTAAGTCTTTGGCACTAACGCTTTGCTGGAGTTTGCCGCTGACTTGGATTTTCAGATTTTTGGATTTCGCCTGCCACAAGCAACCGGTTGCCAGCACATGTTCGATTTCTGAGGTGCCAATTCCGAATGCTAACGCCCCGAGCGCGCCGTGAGTGGAAGTGTGGGAATCGCCGCAGACAATGGACATTCCGGGCAAAGTCGCCCCCTGTTCCGGCCCGACCACATGGACGATTCCTTGCCGAATATCGTTCATTTTGATTTCATCAATCTCAAAAGTAGCGCAGTTTTTATCCAGAGTTTGAATTTGCAATTTTGAAATCGGGTCAGCAATGCCTTCAACCCCTGATGAGCGCTCGGTGGTCGGCACATTATGGTCCGGCACAGCAAGATTAGTAGCCACCCGCCAGAGTTTCCGTTTGGCGAGTTTCAAACCCTCAAAAGCCTGCGGCGAAGTAACCTCATGAATCAGCTGCCGGTCAATATACAAAAGGTGATTGCCGCCATCGGAACGCACCGAATGTGCCAAAAAAAGTTTGTCGTAAAGTGTTTGCGGCATAATTATAAAATCTTAACGAATGCTGGAGTTTAACCTTTCAGCGACCCAGGTTTTAATCACAGCTTGACGGCTAATGCCGATATGCTTGGCTTCTTTGTCTAAACTTTGCACCATCCATGTTGGAAAATCAATATTAATGCGTTTGGGTTTTTCATTCACAAGCCGCACATTTGATATGTCAAAATGTTGCAAAATATCTTGCTGATTGTCGTCAAATTTTTTATCTAATTTTGTTGTTTTCATAAAAAACTACCTCATTTTTTCTGGATGAACGGATTGAAATAATCCGAATATTTGAATCTCTGTAAGTGATAATAGCGGTGTAATGCTCGTGCTTAATTTTTCCTACCTCTGCACTCCCGGGCGTAGCGGGATTTTCTCAGAACTCACT
>JAAOIF010000039.1 GCA_015163925.1 Candidatus Thioglobus sp. | reverse complement strand
GAAGTGCCGCCTACGCCATGCGTTTTGTTGCCAAAAATATTGTGGCTTGCGGCATGGCTGACAGGTGTGAAATTCAGGTCTCGTATGCCATCGGCGTGGCGAATCCGACCAGTATTAGCATCCAAACTTTTGGCACTGAAAAAGTCGCAACTGATAAAATTCAGCAATTTGTCAAGGATAATTTTGATTTGCATCCTAAAGGACTAATTTCTATGCTGGATTTAAAACGCCCGATTTACCAAAAAACCGCCAGCTATGGGCATTTTGGCAGAACAGAAAATGATATTAGCTGGGAAAAAATTATCAACTTTTGAGGAAAAAAAATGGACAATAAAACCATAAAAAATAACGATTACAAGGTCGCTGATATGAATTTGGCGGATTTTGGACGCAAGGAAATTCAGCTGGCTGAGGCGGAAATGCCGGCGCTAATGGCGCTGCGTAAGCGTTACTCTGGCGAGCAACCGTTGGCTGGAGCGCGGATTTTGGGCTGCATTCATATGACTATTCAAACTGCGGTGCTGATGGAAACTTTGGTTGATTTAGGGGCAAAAGTGCGCTGGTCCAGTTGCAATATTTTCTCCACTCAGGACCACGCCGCCGCCGCTATGGTTGCCGCAGGGATTCCAACTTTTGCTTGGAAAGGTGAGACTGACGAGGAATTTTTATGGTGCATTGAGCAAACTATTTTGCAAAATGGCGAGGCTTGGAATGCAAATATGGTTCTGGATGACGGCGGCGATTTGACCGAAATGCTGCATCAGAAATATCCAAATATGCTCCAAAATATTCACGGCATCAGCGAGGAAACCACCACCGGAGTGCATCGTTTGGTGGAAATGCTCAAGCAAGGCAAGCTCAAAGTGCCGGCGATAAATGTAAATGATTCCATCACCAAAAGCAAAAATGACAACAAATACGGCTGCCGCCACAGCCTAAATGATGCCATCAAACGCGGAACCGATATGCTGCTGGCGGGCAAAAAAGCGCTGGTTATCGGCTACGGCGATGTCGGCAAAGGCTCGGCGCAAAGCCTTGTGCAAGAGGGAATGATTGTCAAAATCTCCGAAATTGACCCGATTTGCGCCATGCAAGCATGTATGGACGGCTTTGAGGTGGTTTCGCCCTATTCTGGCGGCATTAACTCCGGCAAAATTAGCGACATCAACGCCGATTTGCTCGGCCGCACAGATTTAATTGTAACGACCACCGGCAACATAAATGTCTGCGATTCTGTAATGTTACAAACTTTGAAATCTGGCGCTGTGGTCTGCAATATCGGGCATTTTGACAATGAAATTGACACTAATTTTATGCGTGAAAATTGGCGCTGGGACGAGGTCAAACCGCAAGTCCACCGGATTTTTAGAAGTAGTAATAAAAACGATTATTTGATTTTATTAGCGGAGGGCAGATTGGTGAATTTAGGCAATGCCACCGGGCACCCCAGCCGGATTATGGACGGCTCATTTGCCAATCAGGTGCTGGCGCAAATCCACTTATTCAAAGCCAAATTTGCTGATATTGGCGGCGAAATTACTGTTGAAGTTTTGCCGAAAAAACTCGATGAAGAAGTCGCCAAAGGTATGGTCGGCGGCTTCGGCGGCGTGCTGACAATTCTCACCGACACTCAAGCGGATTATATAAATGTGGCAAAAACCGGCCCCTTCAAGCCTGATAGTTATAAGTATTAAAACCTCCGTCTCCGTGAATCAAAACTATCACCCTGAATTTATTTCAGGGTCTCATCCAGCAAGCACAGTCTGCTTTTACAAGGCGAGATTCTGAATCAAGTTCAGAATGACAGTGGGTGGGCAGTACAGAATTACAAGGCTAATTGTTAATAATTTGGCAAGTAAATTGATACTAAAATTTACTTACTCCGAGCGCGTTTGCGCTGATTTTCAGTCAATAATCGTTTGCGAATCCGAGTGAAATTCGGGGTTACTTCAACCAATTCATCATCGTCAATAAATTCAAGCGCTTGCTCCAAATCCAACTTAATCGCCGGAGTTAATGAAACTGCCTCATCGGTGCCACTCGCGCGGACATTTGTGAGCTGTTTTCCCTTCATCACATTTACCACCAAATCCTTATCCCGTGCGTGAATCCCGACCACCATACCCTCATAAATATCAGTATTATGCTCGACGAAAAACTTGCCACTTTTCTGCAAATTAAAAATCGCATACGCCACCGCTTTGCCCTGATTCATTGAAATTAGCGAGCCGTTTGAGCGCTGCCCGATTTCGCCAGATTTCTGCGGTTTGTAGCCGTCAAAAGTAGAATTCATCAAGCCAGTTCCAGTAGTAATGGTCAAAAATTCAGTCCGAAAACCAATCAGGCCGCGGGCTGGAATATTAAAATCCAGCTTCACCCGACCGTTACCATCAGGCATCATATTGCTGAGTTCCGCCTTGCGCTCGCCGAGTTTTTCCATCACCGCCCCCTGATGAGCCGCCTCCACATCAATACTCAAATCCTCAAACGGCTCACAAATCACCCCATCAATTTCCTTGAGAATCACCTGCGGACGGCCAACTGCCAGCTCAAAACCCTCACGGCGCATGGTTTCAATCAAAATTGACAGATGCAATTCGCCGCGCCCGGAGACCAAAAATTCCGACTGGTCAGCAGTATTTTCCACCCGCAAAGCCACATTGTAAATCAGCTCTTTATCAAGCCGGTCGCGGATATTTCTGGAGGTAATATATTTGCCGTCCTGCCCAGCAAAAGGCGAATCATTTACCCGAAAAGCCATTGATACTGTCGGCTCATCCACGCTCAGAGGGGTCAGCGCCTCCACTGCCTCCGGGGCGCAAACGGTATCGGAAATTGAAATCCCCTCAACGCCAGTGATACAGACGATATTTCCAGCCTGAGCGGACTGAGTATCAACTTTTTCCAAGCCTAAAAACTCTTGCAAATTGACAATTTTTGCCTTGCGCTCAGAGCCGTCAGCGCCGACCACAACCACTTGCTGATTTTTGTTAATTGTGCCCCGAGCAATCCGCCCAATCCCAATAGCACCAACGAATGAGGAATAATCCAGAGCAGTAATTTGCATTTGCAAAGGGGCTGAAATATCCACTTCCGGAGCTGCCACTTTTTCAATAATAGTTTCAAACATCGGGGTCATATCGCCAGTGCGAATATCGTCAGAAAGTGAGGCATAACCGTTGATACTGGAGGCATAAATAATCGGAAAATCCAGCTGCTCATCAGTCGCCCCGAGCTGGTCAAATAAATCAAAAACTCGGTCAATTACCCAATCCGGACGGGCGGCGTCTTTGTCAATTTTGTTAATCACCACAATCGGATTAAGCCCTTGGTCAAAGGCTTTTTTGGTCACAAATCGGGTTTGCGGCATCGGTCCTTCCTGCGCATCAACCAGTAATAAAACCGAATCCACCATTGATAAAACTCGCTCCACTTCGCCGCCAAAATCAGCGTGTCCGGGGGTATCAACAATATTTATGTGATAATCATTATATTTAATTGCGGTGTTTTTGGAGCTAATTGTAATGCCGCGTTCCTTTTCCAAATCGTTGGAATCCATCATCCTATCGCTGGATTCAAAACGCTCATCAAAGGTTTGTGATTGCTCCAAAAGTTTATCCACCAAAGTGGTTTTGCCGTGATCCACATGGGCAATAATGGCAATATTTCTAAGTTTACGACTCATCGGTTAGGCTAAAAATAAAAAGCCATATTATCCTTTAATATTACTACTTGCTAATACTATTTTGCAAAATGCTGCGTGTGCTAAAATGACCCCATATTAGTATTTTATGGATAGAAAAATGTTAGCACAAATTGAAAAAAGCCGCACCAATGTATATCTCAATAAGGTCAAAAAAGAGCAAGCCAAAGCGATTTTCAAGCAATATGGAATGGGTTTGTCAGATGCCATTAATATATTTTTAACTCAGGCGGTAGCAATGCGCGGCATTCCGTTTGAGGTCAAATTGCCCAAAAAACATACTCCAAATACTCCAAATGCCGAAACCATTCAAGCTATCAAAGAGGCAAATGACCCTGAAAATTCACAAATTATGACACTTGAAGAATTTATGGCTGATATGCAAAAACAAGTATCGCCAGAATTTAAAAATTCCAAATATTTATCTATGAATCTTGATGAATTAAAGCGTGAATATAAAAAATGCGCCTTCGATTAAAGCTGCAAAAAAGCTTCAAAAAAGACCTAAAAAACAGCAAATCGGCTCGCATTCTGAGCTGTTTAAATAATGAGTAAAAAAAGTAGTTCCAAGCGCTGGATGAGTGAGCATTTGAGCGATGAATTTGTCAAAAAAGCGCAAAAATTAGGGCTGCGCTCACGGGCAGTTTTCAAACTCACAGAAGTATTAGAGAAAAATCCATTCATCAAATCTGGCTCTCTGGTGCTGGATTTAGGGGCAGCGCCGGGCGGATGGAGTCAAATTGCTGCTAAATTAGTTGGCAAATCTGGGCAAGTAATTGCAAATGATTTACTGGAAATTAAGCCGCTTGCTGGCGTGGATTTTTTGTGCGGAGATTTCACCACAGACGAGACCTATCAAGCCTTATTGGCTTTGACCAAGGGCAAAAAAATTGATGTAGTTTTGTCAGATATGGCTCCAAATATGAGCGGGCAGCTGTCGGTGGATTTGCCAAAATCAATGTATTTATGCGAATTAGCATTGGAAATGGCGCTGAAAACTTTGCAGCCGCAAGGGTATTTTTTCATCAAAGTTTTTCAAGGCGAAGGCTTTGAAGGCTTTGTCAGGGCTTGCAAAACGGCATTTGTGCAAGTCAGCATTCGCAAACCAAAAGCCTCCCGGCCTCGCTCTAAAGAAGTATATTTGTTAGCCAATGGTTTAAAATAATGGTATGAAAAATTTTGACGATATTCGCAAATTATTAGCCGCAGATTTGGCAAAAACGGATGCGGTTTTGGTCTCTCGCCTGAGCTCAAATATTACTCTGATTAACCAAATGAGCAACTATATTATTGGCGCTGGAGGCAAGCGGCTGCGCCCTTTGCTGCTGTTATTATGTGCCAAAGCGAGCGGTTACACGGGCGCGCATCAGCACCTGATGGCGGTGGTGATTGAGCTAATTCACACTGCTACTTTGCTGCATGATGACATTGTTGATAAGTCCAGCACTCGGCGCGGCAAGGATACGGCAAATGAGGTCTGGGGCAACGCTCCGAGCGTGCTGGTGGGGGATTTTCTCTATTCACGGGCGTTTGAAATGATGGTTGAAACTGGCTCAATGCAGATTATGCAGCTGCTCTCAAAAACCACAAATAACATTGCTGAGGGCGAGGTTTTGCAACTGCTAAATTGCCAAAATCCAGCGCTTACACAAGAGCAATATTTTGAGGTAATTGAGCGAAAAACTGCTTGCTTATTTCAGGCGGCTACGCAGATTGGCGGGATTTTATCTGGCGTAAATAAGGCTCAGGAATCAGCCCTGAGAGACTACGGTTTGCATCTCGGATATGCTTTTCAAATTATTGATGATTTGCTCGATTATCAGGCGGATTCGCAAACTATAGGCAAGGAAATCGGCGATGATTTGGCTGAAGGCAAGACCACTTTGCCGATGATTTATGCCTTAGAAAACACTTCCGGCGCTGATAAAAAATTACTAATTCAGGCAATTAAAAATGCCGATAATACTAATATTAACAAGGTAATTGAGGTTTTAGACGGCGCTGGGGCTTTTGCTTACACTCGGAAAACAGCCCAGAAAGCCAGCGAACTTGCCAAGCAATCACTTAGCAAAATTGCAAATTCAGAGTATAAAAATGCCTTGATTTTATTGTGTGATTTGTCCTTGCAGCGGACTTCTTAGATGTTATCAGCCGAGCTAAAAACGCAAATTCGCAACTCATTTAATGCGGCAAAAGACGCTATGCCCGGCTTTAAAATCCGGCAGGCGCAAAATAAAATGATTGCCGAAATCTCCAAAACTCTCGCCGGCGAGCATCCAAAAAGCAATCCGATTTTGTGCGTTGAAGCCCCGACCGGCACTGGCAAAACCTTAGCCTATCTACTCAGCGCCATTCCCATCGCCATCGCCAATGAGAAAAAATTAGTAATCTCCAGCGCCAATGTTGCCTTGCAAGAACAGCTGCTTTTTAAGGATATTCCCGAGGTGCAAAAATATTGCACGGTTGATTTTGAATATGCTTTAGTGAAGGGGCGTTCGCGTTATTTGTGCGTGAGAAATTTAATCAATTTAGTTGAGGATAACGCCAGCCAAGAGCCATTATTTGACAACCCCTCGCTCTGGGATTCCCCGCCAGAAAAGCATCAATTAAGCCAAATGAGTGAAATGTTGGATTTATATTCTAACAAAAAATGGAACGGTGAAATTGATGCTTTGGACAAAACTCCGCCACCAAATTTGTGGCAAAAAATCGCCTGTAATCGCTTCACTTGTAACGCTAAAAGTTGCACTTTTTACAGCGATTGCGCATTTTTTAAAGCCCGCCAAAAAATCACTAACGCCGATGTAATTGTGGCAAATCACGATTTAATTTTGGCTGATTTAAACGCCGGAAACACGATTCTGCCAGCGGCTGAGGACTCCATTTATATATTTGATGAAGCCCATCATTTGAGCCAAAAAGCCCTATCGCATTTCTCCCTCAACACTAACAGCGAATTCATCAAAACCAGCATAAAACAAGCACAAAGTGCCGGCGAAAAAGTCCATAAACTCACCCAGCAAACTCCGCCCAAAAACCTTGTTAGTCCCATTGATAATTATTTAAACGACCTGATTGAAATGCTGGAGCAGCTTGAGTTTGAGGACGAAATTCACCTATTTCAGCAAGGAATTATCAGCGCCGATATTGCTAAAATTTGCCAAAATTTACTCATTGCAATTAGCACTTTGTCCAAGCAATTTGACAAGTCCAAAGAGTCTTGGGAAGATTATTTGAAAATTAGTCCGCTTGACAAAACCATCGCCGAGCCGCTGAATAATATTTTGGGGCAATGCGCTGGGAATTTATCCTCAATTTTGGCGTTATTTTCATCATTTTTAGCAGTTGATAAAGCCGGAAGTGCGCCGCATTCTCGTTGGATTGGCAGAATTATTTTGTCCAATAAAAAAACCAATTATTCTATAAATAGTGCCCAAATTGACATCGCCAATAATCTGCATAATTTGATTTGGTCAAAGGCCGCCGGCAGCGTGCTGACCTCCGCTACGCTGTCCTCGCTGGGGAGTTTTCATCGCCTCAATCAGCAGCTCGGATTGGTCAAAAATGACAACCAATATTTACGCCTGCCGTCGCCTTTTTTGTTTGATAAAGTTGATTTTATTGTGGCTAATTTTAAAGCCAATCCGACCCAAATTTCTGAACACACTAATGAAGTCGCCGCCCAGCTGCTCAAACGAATTGACCCTAAAACTGGCTCTCTGGTGCTATTTGCTTCAAATAAACAAATGCAAATGGTGGCTGATTTAGTGGAAAAAAAGTTTGCTTGTGATTTGTTAATACAAGGCGAATTTGCCAAAAAACTCATCTTAGAAAAACACATAAATTGCCGTAAAAATGGCAAAGGCAGCATTATTTTTGGGCTTGATAGTTTCGCTGAAGGGGTTGATTTGAAAGGTGAAAATCTCACTCATGTGGTGATTGTAAAGCTGCGTTTTAGCGTGCCGACCTCGCCGATTGAAAAAACCACCAGCGATTATTTGGAGTCGCAAGGGCGCAATTCTTTTATGGAAATTTCCTTGCCTGATGCCTCTCTCAAGCTGATTCAAGCCTGCGGGCGGCTGATTAGAACTGAAACTGACACTGGCAAAATCACCATTTTTGACAAGCGCCTGACCACCAAACGCTACGGCAAACAGCTACTTGACGCCCTGCCCGATTATAATATTGTCATTGAATAATTTCCATTGACACAGGCCTTGCCTGTGTAGAAATAAATTTAAGGCAAATAGAATAAAAAATAGGGTATGATTTCCACTTTCAACTTTTAAAAACCAACGGAACTATTATGAAAAATCTTAACAAATTCAACAAATTCAACAAACTCAACCAATTTTTTGCCTTATCAATTCTCTCAATTCTTGCTCTAAGCCTTACAAACTGCGGCAGCTCCACTAATGCGGGGGGGGGAGCAGCAGCGTTGAAATAACTAACGCTAAAACAGTAGCAGTTGGGTCAAATCTCATTTTAACTGCTGAAATTACGCCAGCGCCGACCACCCCAACTTTCACTTGGACAATTA
>JAAOIF010000038.1 GCA_015163925.1 Candidatus Thioglobus sp. | reverse complement strand
AAATTGCTTTTCTTTTAGGCGTTTAATTTTATTGCGAATATCAGCCGCTTGCATATCATATCTATAATTGATTACGGTGACCTGCCCGTTTGCAGGTTTTGGAGTAAAAAATGGCAGTAATTTTATCAAAAACATACAACGCCTTAGTTTTAGCTGGCGTTCCAAACAAAGAAGCCGAAGAAGCCAGCGAGGAAATTGCCGGCATGGACAGACGCTTAATTCGCCCTGAAACTATGGTAGGCATTGCGATTGCCGGCATCGGTCTTTTAATCGGCGGCATGGGCTACATCATAACACTTATCCACTCAGTCCAATAATACAAAATCCAAATGGCACAATTTAGCGCTTAAAAATGTATCAAATTAGTTTTTATGTGCCTGAGTCTGACTTGGAAAATGTCAAAAATGCTATGTTTGCAGCGGGCGCTGGCAGGTTTAATAATTATGAAAATTGCGCTTGGCAAACGCTTGGCACTGGGCAGTTTAAGCCGATAGAACAAGCAAATCCGGCGATTGGGTCGGTGGATAAATTGAGCAAAATAGCAGAATACAAAGTTGAGATGGCGTGTGCGGATGAAAATCTGGATTTAGTGATTAAATCAATGAAATCAGCCCACCCTTACGAAGAGGTGGCTTTTAGTGTTATAAAAATGGAAAAACAATGAAAAATCCCTTTGAAAATGGCTTTATATTAGGCTTATTAGTGTTTGCTATCGGCGGTTTAATTTGGCTATTTTCGCCATTTATTCCGGCCTTATTTTTGGCTTTGCTGATTGCTATTGCAAGTTTTTCACAATATCAAAAATTACAACAAAAACTCTCAGAAACTGCATCAGCACTGCTGATGACACTGCTGATAACGCTAATTCTAATCTTGCCGTTAGGCTATATTTTGCTGCTAAGTGGGCTGGAAATTTCAAATATGATAAGCCAGATTAACAGCGATTTTGATTTGCAAAATAGCCAGAAAATACTCACTCAAACCATCATTTCTCTGCCCCTGCCTGATGGCGTGAAAGCCAGTCTGCAAGCGGCTTTTAACAATAATTTAGCCAGCATTTTAATCAGTATCAAAGACTTCTCAATCGGCTTGTTAAAAAGCATTATTTTGCTGTCTTCCAACTTTATTTTGTTCCTAATTATCACAATTTTGGCGCTATATTATTTCTATATTGACGGCAAAACTCTACTCAAACGCCTTAAAAATTTATCACCATTAGAGCCTCAGCACAGCGATATTTTGCTAAATCAATTCTCAAATCTGTCCATCAGTTTGGTCGGTAGCGTTTTTATCATCGCCCTTTTGCAAGGCGTAGTTTTCTCCATAGGCGTTGCTATCACTGGACTGCCGGTGTTGTATTTTGCAATCGCTATGGCACTGGCGAGTTTTATTCCGGTGCTCGGAGGGCTGATTATTTGGCTGCCGCTGAGTTTGTATCTCGGCGCACAGGGGCAAATATTTGAGGCGCTAATTATTGTGTTTTTTGGTGGAATTTTGGTAGGCGTTATTATTGATAATTTCATTCGCCCGATGATTATTCAAAAGCTCTCTGGAGGGCATTCCAATGCGTTAAATCATACTTTTATTACTGTTTTATCAACGCTCGCTGGGGTCATTCAGTTTGGCGCTCTGGGCTTATTTATTGGTCCAATTATTGCCGCTATGGCGATTAGTATTTTTGATGTTTATGCGCTTAAATATGGCAAATTCAATCAGGTATAATTCAATTTTTTCATCAAATTAATGCTAAAAAATGCTTAAAAAATTAGTAGAATTTATCAAAAATAATCATCCAAATAGTAATATTGACGATTATTTGGACGCCAAATATATCCAGCTAAATGACGCTCAGCTCAAGCAAATTGCCCAAGCTTTGCATAATAGCGAGCTAAAATCCAAGCCGGCATCAAGTTGTAACTCCGAGCGTTTTATTTTTCATTTCGGCAAAACTATTATTTTAGTGCAAAAAGACTCAAGCGATTCTGCCGCTATTTACCAAGCCGAACTCGCTTGGGAGACGGATTTTTTGGCAATTCACTCCACCAGAAACAAGGGCAAAGGCTTTTATTTTATCGCTTTTGAGTTTGATGACGATTATAAAATTAGCCTGAAAAAAACCGATAAAATCCTTGAAGACCAAGTGCGAAACGATGAGCAAAATCAGGCAGTAATTGACAAAGCTATGCCAGTTTTAAAGGGTTTTATGCAAGCAATTAGTGATTAAAAATCCGCAAAAATTAGCCTTGTAAAGTGGCTTTTTTGAGTTTTTGACCAGCCTTAAAAGTAGTAACTTTTCTTTTTGCAATCATCACTTTTTCGCCAGTTTTTGGATTTCTACCGGGTCTGGCAGATTTTTCCCGAAGCACAAAATTACCAAAACCAGACAGCTTTACCGGCTCGCCATTTGCCAGAGATTGCTTGATAATATCAAAAAATTCATTAGTAATTGACAACGCCTGATTATGGTTAATATCCATTGTTTGCGCCAGATTAGCGGCGATTTCTTTTTTGCTTATTGACATTTTTACACCCTCTGAACGGCAGCATATTCGCTTGCCATTAATTCTAAAATTGCCGAAACTTCGGCGCTAACTTGCTCGTCACTCAAGGTCTCAGCGGCGGATTGATAGCTCAAATTTAGCGCCAAACTTTTCTTGCCGGCGGCAATATTTTCGCCAGAATAGACATCAAATAAATTCACATCAAGCAGATATTTTTGCCCCAAACCCTTGATACTATTGATTAAATCGTTTGCTAAAATTTCCTCATCAACCACCAAAGCAATATCACGAGTGGTTTTTTGATAAGCAGAAAATGGCTGATATTTGCTAATATTTCCAAGCTGCAAACTGGCTAAATCCAGCTCAAATAAATAGCATTTTGACAGGGATAATTGCTTTTGCACAGCCGGTGAGAGCGCCCCAATCCAGCCGACAGACTTGCCATCCAGAGTGATTTTAGCAGTTTGACCTTTTTGCAAAGCCGGATGCTCGGCGGCTGTAAATTCTGCCGTTTTGCCGCCGGACAACAGCAAAACCTCAACATCGGCTTTTGCATCATAAAAATCCAACTCTCTAAAATCCTCACTCCACTCGTCAGCAAAGCGATTGCCGCTGATAATTCCGGCGATTTTTTGCGCTTGCTGGCTGGCTTTTACTCCCTCAAAACACAGCCCTAATTCAAAAAATCTGGCGTTTGTGTGTCCGCGCCGCTGGTTGGCCTCAACGCTTTGCAAAAGCCCGCCCCAGAGGGATGAGCGCATGGTTGATAATTCGGCTGAAATTGGGTTTTTGAGGGTGATTTTTTTCGCCTCTGGGTTGATGAGATTTTGGTATTTTTCAGAGATAAAACTATAAGTAATAACCTCTTGATAACCGCGATTTACCAACACTTTAGCGAGGTCGTAAGAGCTAATTTTCGCCTCTGAAACTGGCTGAATATTTGCTGTAAATTCCAGCTTTTGCACCGGCAATTTATCATAGCCGTAAAGCCGCGCTAATTCCTCAATTATGTCAGCTGTAATGCGAATATCAAAGCGAAAACTCGGCGGCAAAATCGTCCAAGAATTAGCATCTTTAGTGCTAATTTCAAAATCCAAAGCGCTAAATTTTTCCTCAATCCAATTCGTTTCAAGCGCAAAACCTAACACTTTTTCAATCGTATTTTTGCTAATACTAATAGGATTTAGCGCCGGCAATGCCTTTGTATCAATGCATTTGCTGATTTCGCCAGCCTCTCCGCCGCAAATTTCCAACACTAATTCAGTTGCCCGATTTATTGCTAACTCGGTAATGTTAAAATCCACGCCGCGCTCAAAACGCAATGAGGACTCGGTGTGCAGGGCATATTCTCGGGCTTTGCCTTTGATAAAATCTGGGGCAAAAAACGCACTTTCTAACAAAATATCTGTGCTGTTTGCTTGCGTGGAACTCGCCAAACCTCCCATCACACCAGCGATTGCCAAGACATTTGCCTCATCGGCAATCACTAAAGTATCACTTTTCAAGCTAACAGTTTGCTCATTTAATAGCTTGATTTTTTCATTTTTCTCCGCCATTCTGACATCAATTCCGCCGCTGATTTTTGCCCAATCAAAAGCATGCAGCGGAGTGCCTAATTCCAACAAAACAAAATTAGTAATATCCACCACCGGCGAGTGTAATTGCTGCCCGCAGCGAGTTAATTTTGCCGCCATCCAGCTCGGAGTCTGGGCGGAATTATCAATGCCTTTGATGAGACGAGTTAGGTATTTAGGGCAAGCATCAGGCGCGCTAACACTGATTTTTGCCGCCGCCTCAAGCGTCTTTTCAGCCTGATATTTTGGCATTTTCAACGGCAAATTATAATTCGCACAAACCTCTCGTGCCACGCCCAAAACACTAAAACAATCGCCACGATTTGGAGTAATATCCAACTCAATTATATTATCGTCCAAGTCCAAATACTGCCGAATATCATCTCCGACCGGAGCATCAGCCGCCAGCTCGGCAATGCCTCCAGAGCCATCTGCTATGCCGATTTCAGCCATTGAGCAAATCATTCCGCAGGACTCAAGCCCGCGAATTTTAGCTTTTTTGATACTTAATCCACTCGGCAATTTTGCGCCGACAGTCGCCACAATTACCTTTAAATTTGCTCTAATATTTTCAGCGCCGCAGACGATTTGTAACGGTTTTGCCGCGCCAACACTGACTTTACAGACTTTGAGTTTATCAGCGTCAGGGTGTTTTTCACAAGTCAAAACCAAGCCGATTATGACTTTCTCAAAGGCTGGAGCAACAGGATTTATGCTCTCAACTTCCAGCCCAGCCATAGTCAAAGTCTCGCCCAGAGCGGCATCTGAGGCTTTCGGGCTGACCCATTCTCGCAGCCAAGTAGTGGATATTTTCATTTGAATTGCCTCAAAAAACGAATATCATTTTCAAAGAAAAGGCGTAAATCATCCACCTCATACCTTAGCATTGCCAGCCGCTCAACCCCCATTCCAAAGGCAAGTCCGCTGTATTTTTGCGAATCCACGGCAACTGATTTCAGCACATTCGGATGCACCACGCCGCAGCCTAAAACCTCCAGCCAGCCAGTTTTTTTGCAAACTCTACAACCGCTGCCGGAGCAGATTACGCATTCAATATCGGCTTCGGCGGACGGCTCGGTGAATGGAAAATACGATGGGCGGAAGCGCACTTTTAAGTCTGATTTCTCAAAAAAGTTGCGTAAAAAATCAATCAATAAGCCTTTCAGCTGGGCAAAATTCGCCACCTTATCAACAATCAAGCCCTCAACCTGATGAAACATTGGGCTGTGAGTAATGTCAGAATCACAGCGATAAACCTTGCCAGCAGCGATAATCCGCAGCGGCGGCGGGCTTTTTTGCATACAGCGAATTTGCACCGGCGAGGTATGCGTGCGCAAAACCGTATTAGCGTCAAAATAAAAAGTGTCGTGCATGGCGCGCGCCGGATGGTTCTTAGGAATATTTAACGCTGTGAAATTATGAAAATCATCCTCAATTTCAGGGCCGATTTCCACTGCAAAACCAGTTTGCGAAAACAAAGATTCAATCCGCTGTAAAGTAATGGTTATTGGATGCAAGCCGCCCATTTCAACATTTCTGCCGGGCAGTGAAATATCAATTTTTTCTGCCAACAGGCGCTGCTCTAAAGCCAAATTTTCTAAGTGATTTTTCCTTATCGTTAATAAATCTTGTAGCTTGCTTTTGGCTTGGTTAATTGCCTCACCCATTTGCGGACGCTCGTCTTTAGAGAGCTTGCCCAAGCCTTTGAGAAGTGCCGTCAGCTCGCCTTTCTTGCCTAAAAACTCAACACGAATTTTGTCTAAATCGACTAAATCTTGCGCCTCACTAATAGCTATTTTCGCCTTTTGAATAATTTTTTCAATCACGCTAAAATCACTTGAGTACTCATTTTTTGCTGATACGAATCGCTCCGCTGCCATGAATAATATAGACCTCATCGCCAGCTTTTAAGCCTTGCCGAGTCACATCAACGAATGATTTCAGCCCAGAATTAGTCTTAACCAAAAATTCATAAGCCACATCTTCGGTTGCAAATTCCTCAATGGTTGAGCCGATAATCGCCCCGGCTAAGGCACCGATGGCAACTGCCGCACTTTGGTTGTAGCGTTTTTCAGTTGTTGAAGCGCCAGCCAGACCGCCGACCACTCCGCCGAGAGTTGTCCCCAAACCCTTTGAACCAGAGAGTTTGACTTGTTTTATAGAAACAATAACGCCTTCGGTAACGGTGGAAAATTTGCCAGTTTCATTGCTGGAATAGGATTTTGAGTTTTGCTCATCTTGGGTAAATCGGTCAAATGACGAGCAGGCCGGCAGCAGTAATATTAAGCTAATAATTGTAATATTTTTAAACATAAAACCTCCAAATTTTTAAAAAAATAACGCTTTTTTCAACGCTAATTTAAAGCAGATTTAGCTTGCTGGGCGATTTGTGCAAATGCTGTTTTGTCAAAAACTGCAAGGTCTGCCAGCACTTTACGGTCAATCTCAATGCCGGCTTTGTGAATGCCGTTAATTAGTCTTGAATAGCTCAAACCGTTGATTCGAGCTTGGGCATTAATTCGCACAATCCACAAGCGCCGAAACTGCCTACGCCTTTGCCGGCGGTCTCTGTAAGCGTATTGCCCGGCCTTGATAACTGCCTGTTTAGCAACCCGATAAACCTTTGAGCGCGCGCCATAATAACCCTTAGCCTGCTTGAGAATTTTCTTGTGTTTAGCATGCGCCTGCACGCCTTTTGATACTCTTGCCATTTTCTACTCCTATGCGTAAGGTAACATTTTACGCACCATCGGCTCATCGGCTTTCTCAATAGTATCTGGAGAGCGTAAGTTGCGTTTTCTAGAAGTACTTTTTTTGGTCAAAATATGCCGCAAATGCGAATGCGCACATTTATAACCGCCATTAGCAGTTTTTTTGAAGCGCTTTGCCGCACCCCGATTAGTTTTTAACTTCGGCATAATTTTCTCCTTGTCCTGTGGACATATTTGTTACTAATAGTAACTTATAAAACTGAGGCAAATTACCTCTTTTTAGATTTGGGTGCCAGCATCATGCCCAGCTGACGACCCTCCATCTTTGCCCTTTGTTCTACATTGGCAAATTCTTCTGTGTCTGCTTCAATCCTTTCTAACATTACCATTCCAAGCTCCCGGTGCTGCATTTCACGCCCCCGAAACCAAATGCTAACTTTAACTTTATCGCCATTTTCCAAAAATTTAACCAGATTTTTAAATTTAATTTGGTAATCGCCCTCTTCAGTTCCGGGGCGATATTTAATGGTTTTAACAGTGGTTTTCTTTTGCTTCTTTTTTTGGTCACTTTGCTGTTTTTTCAACTCATATTGAAACTTACCAAAATCCATAACTTTACAAACCGGCGGCTCGGCATTCGGGGAAACTTCCACTAAATCTAACCCAGCATCTGTTGCCATTTTCTGTGCATCCGCCGTGGCTAAAATGCCTGCCTGCTCACCCTTACTATCAATCACCCGCACCTTAGCCGCACGAATATATTGATTGATACGAGTGGTTATCTTATTTGGTCTTTTAATAATTACTCCCTAATTTGATACTAATTTAACAAACGCCTCAAGCGCCATTGAGCCTAAATCCTCGCCGCCGCGCTGCCGCACAGAAACTTCCCCACTTGCCATTTCCTTATCGCCAACCACCAAAATATACGGATAGCGTTGCATAGAATGCTCGCGTATTTTAAAGCCTATCTTCTCATTTCGCAAGTCTGAAATCACCCTAAGCCCTTGTTTTTTTAACTTTTTCTCCACATTTAGGGCAAAATCTGCCTGTTTTTCGGAAATATTTAAAATAATCGCCTGCACCGGAGAGAGCCAAATTGGAAATGCGCCCTCGTAATGCTCAATCAAAATCCCCACAAATCGCTCCAACGAGCCGAGAATTGCCCGATGCAACATCACCGGAGTTTGCTTTGAGCCGTCCTCAGCAATATATTTTGCATCCAAGCGCTCAGGCATTGAAAAATCCACTTGCAAAGTCCCACACTGCCACTGCCGCCCCAAGCAATCTTTTAGCACAAATTCTATTTTTGGACCATAAAAAGCGCCCTCGCCGACCTGCAAATCCCACTTAATTCCCTTAGCGTCAAGGGCTTGCTCCAAAGCCTCTTCTGCCTTGTCCCAGCTTGCATCCGAGCCGACACGCCTTTCCGGTCTGGTGGAAAATTTAATATCAACATTTTCAAAACCAAAATCCTTAT
>JAAOIF010000037.1 GCA_015163925.1 Candidatus Thioglobus sp. | reverse complement strand
TTGCTGCGTTTAGTTTCCAAGCGCAAAAAATTATTATCTGGGGTCGCCATTTTCAAAACCGGATAAATTGCCAGCGGACTGATAGAGTTTATAACTATTAGCTCCAGCCACCGCCGCCCAAGAAATCGTTACTTCATTTGGCGTTCCGGTGGCAACTGGGGGATTGAATGCGGTAGTAATAGTTGCTGGAGGCACAGGCGTAACTCTAAATCTTTGCGTGCCGGTCCGAGTGCTGCCGTCAAGGGCAATCGTGGTGGCAGATATTTCTACTGTGCCGACCGTCAAAGCATGCAAAATATCGCCATTGATACTGGCAATATTATTATTTCCGCCCTCAATCGACCAAGTCAGTGTGGCTGTGGCAGTGGGAGTAAAATTCAGAGTTGCAGTCAGAGTAAGGGTTTCGCCGGCAATTAGCGTTGTTTTGGTTTTATCTATTGTAACGCCTTGGGAATTATCAGAATCCCCCCCCCCCCCCCGCATTAGTGGAACTGCCGCAGTTTGCAAGGCTTAGAGTTAGGATTGAAATAATTGATAAAGCAAAAAATTGGTTTAATTTGTTTGAGTTTTTCATAATAATTCCATTAGTTTTTAAAAGTTGAAAGTGGAAATCATACCCTATTTTTTACTCCGTTTGCCTTAAATTTATTTCTACACAGGCAAGGCCTGTGTCACACGACTGGATGAGATTCTTAAATCTTGTTCAGAATGACAGGAAATAATTACATCATAAAAACCTATAATTTTGGGCAAGATTGGTCTGATGACTGGATTTATGCCGAACAAAAAAATACTATTTAGTAGATAAAATCAAAGTATTCAAGTGCTGAGTTTTTTGAATAACTCGTTTGGAAGGATTGACCAAAATTGCCAAATTTGCACACTCCCAGACCGGCAAATCTCTGGCGTGGTCGCCGATGTAATCAAAATTTTGCTTGCCAAAGCGTTTCACTAATTTATCAGCTTTGTTGCCGCCGGAGAGGTTAAAGTCCTTGCTGCTTGCCATAACATCATCAAAAAGCTGGAGATATTTTGCCACCGCAAGGGCGTAATTTTTGTGTGATGCGGTCGCCAGAATAATCTCATCACCGGAATTTTTTCGCTGAATAATATAGTCAATAGTGCTTTGAATGTAAGGCAGGGCGGGAATGTCAAGCTCCAAGCGTTTGGCGATTTCACTTTTCAGATAACCCTTGCCCCGCAGCAGCCAAAATGGGTAAATCAGCAGCAGCCAAGGGCGAATTTTTGCCAGCCCAGTTGATGATTTATACAGCAAATCAGTGTCAATTAGTGTCCGGTCTAAATCAACTATTAGTGTCATTTTTGCCTTATCCTTTGCTTTTTTTAGTCTTAACTTTTGCAATTTTATCAAGTGTAATTAGCAGTATGGGTTAAAATCCCCAATATTTTGTATTTATAATTTACGGCGGTATTTTATGCGTTTTACACTGATTTTTTGCTTTATTCAATTAAGTATTATGCCGATTTTTGCTGCAAGTATTGAGGCTAAAAAATTTCAAAATTCAGCACAAGAGGCTCGTTATCAAGGCTTAATTAATGAAATTCGCTGCCCGGTGTGTCAGGGGCAAAGCATCGGTGGCTCAAATGCTGGGCTGGCGATGGACTTGCGAAAACAGGTGCAAAAAATGATTATTCAGGGCAATAATAATTCTGAAATTCGCCAATTTATGACTGATAGATATGGAGATTTTGTGATTTTCAAGCCGCCGGTAAATCGCCAGACATATATATTATGGTTTGCGCCGTTTGGGTTTTTGACGCTAACTTTATTACTATTTATTCGCCGTTTTTATCATAAGCCGCCAGCCATTCAGATTGATATTAGCAAGTCTGAGGATTTGTTAAAATAGCTTTTTTGGCAATAAAAATTAACAATAATAATTAGGAAAATTCTGTGGAAAATCAAAATGATAATAAATTAATCGCCGAACGGAGGGCAAAATTAGCAGCTCTGCGGCAAGCTGGAAATCCATTTCCAAATGATTTTAAGCCGGAGAATTTAGCGGCAAATATTACTAATGAATTTGATAAATTTGCCAAAGAAGACTTAGCGGAAAAAAATACAAAAGTCAGTCTGGCTGGGCGGATTATGCTCAAACGGGTGATGGGCAAGGCGAGTTTTGTGCATTTGCAGGATTCCAGCGGCCAGATTCAGCTGTTCGTCAGCCGTGATGAATTGGCTGAGGATTTTTACAATCAGCAGTTCAAAAAATTTGATATTGGCGATATTATCGGCGTGGTCGGAATTTTGTTTAAAACCAATGTCGGCGAGCTTTCTATTCGCGTTAGTAATATTAAATTATTGACCAAATCTCTGCGTCCGCTGCCGGAGAAATTTCACGGCCTGTCCGACCAAGAAATGCGTTACCGCCAGCGTTATGTGGATTTGATTATGAATGAGAATTCTCGTAAAACCTTCAAAATTCGCAGCCAGATTGTGGCTTATATTCGTAATTTTTTTAGTGCTAAGGATTTTACCGAAGTGGAAACTCCGATGCTCCAAACTATCCCCGGAGGCGCTACTGCCAAGCCATTTGCAACTCATCATAAGGCTTTGGATACGGCTATGTTTTTGCGGATTGCTCCGGAGCTTTACCTCAAACGCCTGATTGTCGGCGGGCTGGAGCGGGTGTTTGAAATTAATCGTAATTTTCGCAACGAGGGGCTTTCCACTCGCCATAATCCGGAATTTACTATGATTGAATTTTACCAAGCCTACGCCACTTATTTTGATTTAATGGACTTGACCGAATCGCTGTTTTTAGGCATTGCAACTGAGGTTTGCGGCGATGCTAAGATTCATTATCAGGGTGCTGATTTTGATTTTTCCAAGCCGTTTGAGCGATTAAGTGTTTTTGCTTCAATCCTAAAATATAATCCAAATTTGAGTGCTGCTGACTTGAATGAAAATAACGCCAAAAAAACTGCCGAAGACCTAAAAATTCCTCTGAAAGACAGTTGGGGATTGGGCAAAATCCAAATTGCAATTTTTGAGGCAACAGTGGAAGAAAAGCTAATTCAGCCAACTTTTATCACCGAATACCCAGCCGAAGTCTCGCCGCTGGCACGCCAAAATGACGAAAATCCATTTATTACTGACAGGTTTGAATTGTTTATCGGCGGGCGCGAAATTGCCAACGGTTTCTCAGAACTTAACGATGCCGAGCAGCAAAAACAACGATTTTTAGCCCAAGTTGCTGAAAAAGAAGCCGGCGATGATGAGGCAATGTTTTATGACGGCGACTACATCCGCGCCTTAGAATACGGCATGCCGCCGACCGCCGGCGAAGGCATCGGAATTGACCGATTAGTAATGCTTTTCACCAATTCCCCATCCATCAAAGATGTGTTATTATTTCCGCATATGAAGCCTGAGATTTAATGAACAAAAACTCTTACAAGTCAATGCTGGAGGCAATTCAAGCCTTTCACGACAAGCACGATTTTAAAAATAATGGCGGTGAGGATTTGGCTTATCGGGTAGCTCTGATGGCGGAGGAATTGGGCGAAATTTCCGCTTGCGTGACCAAAGGAAAATCCAAAAAAGACTTGGCAGAAGAGTCAGCGGACTTGTTAATTTTGCTGATGGGAACGGCGATTAGCGCTGATTTTGACTTAAACGAGGCGTTTTGGCAAAAGTTGGAAAAAATCAATCAGAGAAAATCCAAAATAGTAAATGGCAAAATCCGCGTATCGGAATTTAGGGGCGTTGAAAAATGAATAATATTTTAACGATTGATGGTCCGAGTGGCGTGGGGAAGGGCACGGTTGCAAGGATTATGGCGCAAAAGTTGGGTTGGAATTTGCTTGATTCTGGGGCAATTTATCGGGCGTTTGCGCTGGCGATTGATGAGCGAGAAATTGATATTAGTGATGAAAATGCTTTGGTGGAAGTGGCTAATGGGCTGGATTTGGAGTTTAAAATTCAGCCTGAAAGCCAGTTAGTAAGCGTTTTTCTGGACGGCGAGGAAGTTTCCAAAACCTTGCGAACTCAGCAAACTGGCGAATTAGCATCTCGTCTGGCGACTGTGAAAAATATCCGTTTGGCACTTTTGAAACGCCAGCGGGAATTTGCGCAGCCTCCGGGTTTAGTGGCAGATGGGCGAGATATGGGCACGGTGGTTTTTGTGCAAGCGCCGGTGAAAATTTTCCTAACGGCTGATGCGGCCGAGCGTGCAAATCGGCGTTTAAAACAATTGCAACAGCAAGGTTCTAAGGGTATAATTTCGCAAATCTTGGCAGAGGTCAAGGCGCGAGATGAGCGAGATTGCTCACGAAAATATTCTCCGCTAAAACCAGCAAAAGACGCTGTAACCATTGATACAACTGAGTTATCAATTGATGAAGTGATTTTTCAAGTGAATAAATTAGTAACAAATAACTGAAATTTAGGCGGCTAAATTTCTTAAATAAACTAACCCGATAAATGCCAGTTTAATACCGTTGCTGGAGTTTTTAGCGGTCAATATCAGAAAATAATAATATGTCAGAATCATTTGCAGAGCTGTTTGAAAATAGCGTTGAACAACAAAATGTCAAAGTCGGAGCCCTTTTAATGGGCACTGTGGTCAGTATGAATCGCGAAAAAGCGGTGATAAATGTGGGGCTAAAATCCGAAGGTTTTGTCTCTTTGGACCAATTTAAAAATCCACAAGGTGAGCTGGAAATCAAAGAGGGCGATGTGGTTGAAGTCGCCTTGGATTCCATTGATGACGGCTTAGGGCACACTTTATTATCCCGCGAAAAAGCCAAACGCATCAAGCTTTGGCGCTCGCTTGAGGCCGCAATGAACACTAAAGAAGTGGTTACTGGAATTGTAACTGGCGCTGTGAAAGGCGGCCTGACCGTTGATATCGGCGTGGTTAAAGCATTTCTGCCCGGCTCATTAGTTGATGTCCGCCCGGCTAATAAAATCTGCATTAACTGCTCTGAGGAATCTGGCGGGTTGATTTCTTTTATTACTATTTCGCTGCTGATGCCCATCTGCCGCCCTGCCCCACTGATACAAATAACCAAAAGCATCAGCGTCAGTGGAGCTTCTGGCAACTCTCTGAGCGCCAAGATTTCTATCCATCCAAACCCGATCTCTGCCGCCATCAACAGCAATAAATTTTTGGGAATGACTTGTGGCAACGGCTTGCTCACTGGTAAAAGATTCATTCAAATTCTTATTAGCAGTTACCAAAAAGTAATGCTTCTCAGAGCCACTCAAACGCATATTAACACTGGCGTTATGAGTATTTATAGAGGTTGTGCCCGGCGGCAAACCGATAGGATTTTTATTAGCAAATCTGGCTAAATCCTCACTTGACTGATAAAGCGTATAAAACCGCGCTCCAGCCACTCCATTCCAAAAAACAGTTATCTCATTCGGCGTTCCGGTAGCAACGGCGGCAAGCTTGGTCGGAGCAGCAGGTTTGGCGGTAACTGTAAATTGCCGCCGGTCTATCACTCCGCTGCCATCAACGGCTGTGGCAATTATATAAACTCTGCCCGGGCCAACTCCGCTGATGGTATTGCCGCTGAGAGTAGCAACCGAGCGGGCAGCAATTCCATCGCCATTTTCAATTGACCAAATTAGGTTTTGATTTATGGCATCGGCTGGAAAAATCTCAGCGCTCAAAGCAAGGCTTGAGCCTTCTGCTACTTCGGTGGAACTGATGGTAATATTTCTAATTGGTTTGATGAGAATGCTGGAATCCAAAATGCAACGCACTGAATTGCCGACTGCACGAAGATAGCTTAAAGTTGAACTGTTCAATCCTACGATTAAGCTTTTATTGTTATTACTGTTGTCAATACTGCTGCTCCAGTAGGCTCCGGCGGCAGGAGAATAGTTGCCGCCCTGAAAACGCAATTCGGCAAGAGGCAATTTGAGGTTTGAAGCAAAAGCCCCGGCGGCATTTTGCGTATTCCAAGAATTTCTCTCGGTTACTAATTCCAATGCTGATGGCACTCTAAAGCCGGTCGGGCAGATGCTATCGCCGTTAGTTTGAGACCAAATATCTCTACGCCTTGAGCCATTATTATCTTGATTTGTCCAATCAAACGGCTCGGCTGGGGGAGTGATAAATTCTGAGTGATTTGCTCTAATTCTATTATCACCAGAGATTTGATTTCTTGTGGAACTATTTCGCTGCTGATGTCCGTCTGTTGGCCGTCCCCATTGGTAAAGAGCGCCAAAACTCCGAGAGTCATCAGAGGCTGTGGCGACTTGTCCAGCACCCAGATTTCTATCCATCCAAACTGCAGCGCCAACGCCATTTACAATATCAAATTCCATACTATGCGGTGTGGCTGTGGCTTGCTGGGTGGTAATTGATTGAATTGTATCATTCACAGCAGTTAGCAAAAAGTAGTTTTTGCCTGTGCCGATTAAGTCTATATCAATGCTGCTGGTGGAAATTTCAGTCTTAGTTACTATGATTTCTGCTGGCAAATTAGCAATATCCCCGTTGGCGTAAGCGGATAAATCAGTAATGGCTTGATACAAAATATAGCCACTAACGCCAGCCACTTCGTCCCAGAAAACCAGTGCCTGATTTGGCGCTCCATTCGCAACAGCAGTAAGGTTTGCCGGCGCATCAGGAATTCCGACAACGGTAAATCTTTGGGTGTCTCGTCTGCCGTCAGCGCTGGCAATTACAGTTACCACGCCAGCTCCAATGCCGTGAATCATATTATTTTCATCAATACTGGCAATATGATTGTTACCGCCGAGAATTGACCACGAAATTGCCGGATTACTGGCATTATCTGGCAAAACTTCAGCACTTAATTGCAAGGTTAAACTTTCTCCAATTTTAGCGCCGTTAGTGATATTCACGCTGCTGACTGGAATTGTGCGCACGGTAAATTGCTGAATTGCCCGAATGCCGCTGTCGTCATTTGCGCTGGCGATTATGGTTACTACGCCGTGGGAGAGGCCGGTGAGGCGATCGCCAACGATTTCAACAATTCCATTATCGCCATTAAATGACCAACTGACGGTGCTGGTGCTGGCGTTGTCTGGGTCAATTCTGGCGGATAGAATAAGGCTTCTGCGATGGGATACGAAGTCAGGACTCAGAATGCGAATGCCGGTAACAGGGATTGGGCGGACGGTGAAAGTTTGGCTGTCGGTGATATTTATGCCGCCGTCAGCGCTGGCGATAACTACGACCTCGCCGGGGAAAATGCCGGTTAGAATGTCGCCGCTGATTGAAGCAATGGAATTGTTGCCGCCGAGAATTGACCATGAAATTGTTTGCGTGGTGGCAATAATTGGCAAAATATCGGCAGTTAAAGTCCGCCGCCCCATATGCACAGTTGAGTTGCGGCTGCTGATGCTGATGGCGGTTACCGGAGTTTCCCTGACGCTAAATGTTTGCGTGGCGAAAACTCCGCTGGAGTCAGTGGCGCTGGCGATAACTACGACCTCGCCGGGGAAAATTCCAGTAATATATCTGCCGCTAACACCACTGATACTGGCGATGGAATTATCACCATTTAAAATTGACCAGCTCACAGTTTGCGCTGTGGCAGCCGCTGGTTCTACTCTGGCTTGCAAATTCAAAATCAAGCCATCTGCCACTGAATTAGCGCTGCTGATGCTAATTGCGGTTACCGGAGTTTCCTTGACGGTGAAAATTTGGCTGGCGAAAACTCCGCCGCTATCGGCTGCTGTGGCGATGAGAGTTACCTCGCCGGGGTAAATTCCGGTTAGAATATTTCCATTCAGGCTGGCAACAGAATTATTACCGTTTTCAACCGACCAGATGATATTTTGATTATCCGCCGTGCTCGGCAAAACCTCGGCAGTCAGGGTCAGGCTTGAGCCATCTTGGACAAAAGCGGCGCTGCGGATTTGAATTTCACTCACTAAAATTGGAGTAATTGTAAAAGTTTGGCTGGCGGAAACTCCGCTTAAATCATCGGCTGTGGCAGTAATTACGACTTCGCCGGGTGCGGTGCCGTAGAGGATATTTCCGTTAATGGAAGCAAAATTACCAGCGGAGGAAATCTCCCATGAAACCGCTGGATTGCTGGCTGTGGCTGGGGTAACGCTGGCGGTCAGGGTGAGGCTTGAGCCGTTTTGCACAGGATGTTATTTTCATCAATATTACCAGAAGCCTCCAGCGGCATTTTGCCTTCAGATAGTCCGGCGGCAAGAGCCAAATCTGCGGTGTTAAAATTATCACATAATATTCTCGTGATGCCCTCCAAACCAAGCGCAGACTGCAATTCTTGCAAATTTTGCACCTCAACAATCAAG
>JAAOIF010000036.1 GCA_015163925.1 Candidatus Thioglobus sp. | reverse complement strand
TTATTGCTCGGGGTTTTGATGTGGTTTCCGGCGGCACAGATGACCATTTATTTTTGGTCAGCTTCATCACTCAAGGCCTGACCGGCAAGGCGGTAGATGCCGCTCTGGGCCATGCAAATATCACTGTAAATATGAATGCGGTGCCAAATGATCCGCAATCGCCCTTTATTGACCCCTTGCCAGAAGTGAAAAATGTTATCGCCGTGGCTTCGGGCAAAGGTGGGGTCGGAAAATCCACCACAGCGGTAAATTTAGCCTTAGCGCTGCAAGCACAGGGCGCAAAAGTTGCGATTTTGGACGCCGATATTTACGGCCCTTCACAGCCCAGAATGCTTGGCGTGAGCAAGCTAAAACCCGAGCAAACTGGCGAGGGCAAGCTGTTGCCAATTCTCGGGCATGGCATGCAAAGTATGTCAATTGGTTATTTGGTTGATGAGGCAAATCCGATGGTTTGGCGCGGCCCGATGGTAACTCAGGCGTTGGAACAAATGCTGCGCGACACGCTTTGGCGCGGGGTGGATTATATGATTATTGACCTGCCGCCCGGCACTGGGGACACGCAACTAACTCTAAGCCAAAAAATCCCTGTAAGTGGCTCGGTGATTGTAACAACGCCGCAAGACATTGCCCTGATTGATGCCAAAAAAGGCCTCAAAATGTTTGAAAAAGTCAATATTCCAATCCTCGGAATTGTGGAAAATATGTCTTTACACATTTGCTCTAAATGCGGACACGAGGAAGCAATTTTCGGCAGCGGCGGCGGCGAGGCTATGGCAAAAGAGGCGCAGGTTAATTTCTTGGGCGCGTTGCCATTAGAGATGGATATTCGCACCGATGGCGATGAAGGCACACCGACAGTCGTCAAAAATCCTGATGGAAAAGTGGCAGAAATTTACCAAGAAATTGCCATAAAAATCAGCAGCAAACTCACCGAGCAATCCCGTGAAATGAGCGCATTTCCGAGCATTACTATTGAGTAAAATTCCTTTGTCAAAATGACAATTCCACTTACTGTCACCCTGAATGAAAACTGTCACCCTGAACTTGATTCAGGGTCTCAGCTCTTGCTTTTGCTTTTGCTCTTGCTCTTGCTTTTCATTAATAATTAACCATTAATAATTAACAATTACCTGTCTCCCTGAACTTGATTCAGGGTCTCATCCAGCAAGCAAAGTCTTTTTTACAAAATGAGATTCTGAATCAAGTTCAGAATGACAGTGGTGGCGGTCAGAATGACTTGTGGAACGGGTCTCTACTTGCAAAATAAGACTAATGATTTTCAGAAACTTGATTAATCGTGTATTTTGGAATCTCAATCACCAAATCCTTATCGGCTAAAATCGCCTGACAACTTAGGCGCGAATCCGGGTCCAAACCCCAAGCCTTATCCAGCAAATCGTCCTCAGTTTCATCGGATTCTGCCAGCTCATCAAAACCCTCGCGAATGTAGATATGGCAAGTGGTGCAAGCGTTTGACATCTCGCAGGCGTGCTCAATTTCAACATTATTTGCTAACAGCGTGCGGCAAACACTCACGCCTGATTTTGCCTCAATCACGACCCCGTCCGGGCATAATTCATGGTGCGGTAGAACGATAATTTGTGGCATATTTTTTCCTCAATTTTGTTTATTTAATTCAAAACTCATCAACATTATGCCCTTGCATAGCTTGCAAAATAGAGCTATTCATCCGCATTTCAACAAATTCCTCGCTGGATTTTTCCAAGTCTTTAATGGCTGATTTTATCGCATTTTTATCATCACTTTTGCTCAGATTTTCAAGCTTATCGCGCGCCGAAATTATCTCTTTTAGCATTGATTTTTCCAATAATTTTTTATCCGTTTCCAAAGCCGAATCTATTGCCTCAAGAGTGCGCTGTGCCTCCACTTGCGCCTCATTTAGCTGCCTTGTTTGAATGTCAGATTTGGCAAATAAAACCGAGTCCTTGAGCATTTTTTCCATCTGCAAATCACTCAAACCATAAGACGGCTTGATGCTAATATCAACCTTGCTGGCGGAGGTTTTTTCAGCAGCAGTAACACTCAGCAGCCCGTCAGCATCCACTTGAAATTCCACCAAAATCCGCGCATTGCCCGCCACCATCGGCGGAATTCCACGCAGCTCAAACTTGCCAAGTGAGCGGCAATCCGTTACCAATTCTCGCTCGCCTTGCAAAATATGAATACTCATCGCGGTTTGCCCGTCCTTAAAAGTGGTAAATTCCTGCGCCCGAGTGATAGGAATTGTGGCGTTGCGATGGATGATTTTTTCCACCAAGCCGCCCATGGTTTCCAGCCCCAAAGACAGCGGCAGCACATCTAATAGCAAAATCTGATTTTGAGTTTTGTTGCCTGCCAGAGCATGCGCCTGAATCGCCGCCCCCTTAGCCACCACCTCATCAGGATTGATGCTGCACAGCACTGGCTTGGAAAATAGCTCGCCGACCAGCGTTCTGACCAGCGGCATCCGAGTTGAGCCGCCGACCATAATTACCTCTTTAATTTCCCCAATCTCAAGCTGGGCATCGCTTATAGCCCGTTTGCTGAGTCGTAAAGTGCGCTTAATCAGCCCGCCAGCCAATCCTTCAAACTTGGTTTTACTGATGCGATAAGGCGCTTTGACGCAGTTAAATTCGGCATAATCCTTGCTACTCAGCGTCTCTTTAGCACTCCGAGCCAGCCGCTTAATTTTTTGCATTTGCGCCGCCGTTAGCTCCCCCAGACCAAGTGTGGCAAGGCAATCGTCAATAATTAGTTGGTCAAAATCATCGCCGCCCAGAGTCGAATCCCCACCAGTTGCCAGCACTTTGAAAACGCCTTTCTGAAAGCTCAAAATTGAAATATCAAAAGTGCCGCCGCCTAAGTCATAAATGGCATGAACGCCCTCTTCGCCCGACTCCAAACCATACGCCACAGCAGCAGCAGTCGGCTCATTCAGCAAGCGCAAAACCTTCAGCCCGGCGAGTTTTGCCGCATCTTTTGTGGCTTGGCGCTGGGCATCGTTAAAATACGCCGGCACAGTAATCACGCTGCCTGCCAGCTCATCTCCAAGCGATTTTTCAGCCCGAATTTTAAGTTTATGCAAAATCGCAGACGAAATTTCCACCGCACTCAGCTCGCCCATTTTGGTAGAAAATAACAGATTATTACCGTTTTCAAGCAAATTATAAGGGCAATTTTTAAAATTCTTAACATCGGCAAAACCCAGCCCCATAAAGCGTTTAACCGATATTATGGTATTGCTCGGGTCGGTTTTTGCATACGGGCAAGCCTCAGTCCCAACGGTAATTTTGCCAGCCCCACAATGCACCACCGAGGGCAAAATCGCCTGATTATTTTCATCCAGCAGCAAGGTCGCTTGCCCACTTTTCACCGCCGCCACCAATGAATTAGTCGTGCCTAAATCTATGCCAATCGCTAATTTATGCTGGTGTGGAGCGGTCGCTTGCCCCGGTTCTGAGATTTGTAAAAGTGCCATTTGCTTATAACCATTCGTCCGCAAACTGCTTGGCGTGGGCGTTTAGCTGCTGATAGAATTTTAATTCTCGGACCAAATTTGTAATCTCGTCCAAGCCATTATTACTATTATTGGAAAATAATAGTTGAATTTGCTTGATATTTTGCTGGATTTTGCCGCTAATTAATTCAATAAAATCATATAATTCTGGCTCATTTTTTGCCGATTCAATTTGCTCTAATTGCTCTTGAAACTCAATTTGCTGGATTAAAAAATCGGCGTTCATTTGGGTATTTTTTTCGTCAAAAGCGTTGATGCCTTGCAGTTTTAGCAGATAAGTTGCCCGAGGCAATGCTGATTTTAAAGTGGCGTAAGCCTCATTTATTAGCGCTGAATTTTGCAGGGCGGCGGATTTTTCCTTTGCACTTTTAGTACTAAATTTATCCGGATGAAACTTGCCGATTTGCGCCTGATAGCTTGATTCTAATTTGGCTAAATCAATGGAAAATTGCGTTTTTATAGCAAATAAATCAAAGTAATTTTGCACAAAATTAAACCGTAAAAGACTCGCCGCAGCCGCATTCTGCCTTAGAATTTGGGTTGTTAAATTCAAAGCCCTCGTTCAATCCTTCTTTGACAAAATCAATCTGCGTGCCGTCCAAATAAACCAAACTTTTGCCGTCAACAATCACTTTAATATTATTGTCGTATTCAAAAACGCTGTCGTCCTCGTTGATATTATCAACAAATTCAATGTTGTAACCCAGCCCCGAACAGCCGGTGGTTTGCACAGATAGGCGAATTCCAATGCCCTTGCCACGATTGGCTAAAAAGCCGGAAACCCGCTCGGCAGCGGCATTTGTTAAAGTAATCATTGGCTAAATTCTATTTTTTTTGAGCTTCTATTTGATTGAATTTTCCGCCTGCCCAGAGCACAAAAAACAGCCCTATCACAGCGGAAATTGCCATAAACATTACATAATATTTTTCCATAATAGCAACCTTTCATCACACTTTACTTTTACTTTTACTTTTGATGTCACTAATCGCCGCTTTAATCGCATCTTCTGCCAGCACCGAGCAATGGATTTTCACCGGCGGCAAGGCTAATTCATCAGCAATATCAACATTTTTAATCTTAGCGGCCTCATCCAAAGTTTTGCCCTTGACCCATTGAGTTAGTAATGAGCTGGAGGCGATTGCCGAGCCGCAGCCGTAGGTTTTGAACTTAGCGTCTTCAATTACTCCCTCAGAATTTACCTGAATTTGCAAGCGCATTACATCTCCACAAGCCGGCGCGCCGACCATTCCAGTGCCAACATTTTTAGCGTTTTGGTCTAAAACTCCAACATTTCGTGGATTTTCGTAATGGTCTAATACTTTTTTGCCGTAAGCCATATTATTTCTCCTATTTTATTTTAATGTGCCGCCCATTCTACCTTAGATAAATCCACGCCGTCTTTAAACATATCCCACAGCGGCGACAAATCGCGTAATTTATGGACTTTTTCACGCACCAATCTAATGGCTTTGTCAATGTCGGCCTGAGTGGTGAAACGCCCGATGCTAAAGCGAATTGAGCTATGCGCCAGCTCATCATTCAGCCCCAGCGCCCGCAAAACATAAGACGGCTCTAAACTCGCCGAAGTGCAAGCCGAGCCTGATGAAACGGCGATATTATTAATTGCCATCATCAGCGATTCGCCCTCAACATAATTAAAACTAATATTCAGATTTCCGGCAATCCGCTGCTGCAAATCGCCATTTACCTGCACTTCTTCCATATCAGCAAAGCCCGCCAGCAAGCGCTCTCGCAGGGCTAAAAACCTTGCATTTTCATCCTTCATTTCCGCCTGAGCAAGCGCAAAAGCCTCGCCCATGCCGACAATCTGATGGGTAGCAAGTGTGCCCGAGCGCATACCCCGCTCATGCCCGCCGCCGTGGATTTGCGCCTCAATCCTCACCCGCGGCTTACGCCTTACAAACAAAGCGCCAATGCCTTTCGGACCGTAGATTTTATGCGCTGAAAAACTCATCAAATCCACCGGCAAAGTGGATAAATCAATCGCAATTTTTCCAGCAGATTGAGCCGCATCAACATGGAAGAAAACCTTGTTCTGACGGCAAATATCGCCGATGGCTTGAATGTCTTGGATTACTCCAATTTCATTATTTGCATGCATAATTGAAACTAAAATCGTGTCCTTGCGAATGGCTTTTTTCAACACTTCCAAATCCAGCAAACCGCTTGGCAACGGGTCTAAATAGCTGATTTCAAAGCCCTCTCGCTCTAACTGCCGGCAAGTATCTAACACCGCTTTATGCTCGGTTTTCAAAGTAATAATATGTTTGCCTTTATTTTTGTAAAAATGCGCAATGCCTTTAATAGCAAGGTTATCCGCCTCAGTAGCACCAGAAGTCCAAACGATTTCACGCGAGTCAGCACCAACCAAATCAGCCACTTGCTGACGGGCTTTTTTCACCGCCGCATCAGCCTGCCAGCCGTAATAATGCGAATTAGAAGCCGGATTGCCAAAATCGCCATCCATAGTCAGATATTTCATCATTTTTGCCGCAACGCGCTTATCCACCGGAGTGGTCGCCGAATAATCCATATAAGTTGGGGGTTGCATAGGTTATAGCCCTTTATTTAAAGTATGTTCATCAACAACTTGTTGCAGACTTTTGCTGCTGAGAAAGCTCCGAATCTGCTCGCTGACATCGCACCAAAGCTGATGAGAAATGCACTCAGAGCCGTTGTTACAGCTTTTTTGACCCTTGCAGCGGCGTAAATCAATATTCTCATCAACGGCTTCAATAATCTGCGTCAAAGTAATATTTTGCGCCGCCGTGTCTAATAAATAACCGCCGCCCGGTCCGCGCACGCTTTTGATTAAAGTTGCCTTCCGCAGCTTGGAAAATAATTGCTCCAAATAGGACAAGGAAATATTTTGCCGCTGTGAAATAATATCAAGTGTAATCGGCTTGCCGCTGCTGTTTGAAGCCAAATCCAGCATTGCCGTTATCGCATAACGCCCTTTTGTTGTGAGTTGCATAGCCGAATTTTTAGTCGCTAAAAAATGAAATATTATACTTAACCAACTATTTTAGTCAAGTTTTATTTTGACTTAGTTTCCATTTTTTCCAAGCGTTCAAGGATTGATTTTATGGCATCAGCATTCGGGTCGTTATCGTTGCTAACGCCATACGCATCAAAGCCTAAATGCTCGGATTTGTCACTCAGAACTCGGCCGGGCACGCCAATTACTGTTTCATTTTTCAGCACATCTCTGACCACCACTGCGTTTGAGCCAATCCGCGCCCCGTTTTCAATCGTAATCGGACCCAGCACTTTTGCACCAGCGCCGATGACCACATTATCGCCCAAAGTCGGATGCCGCTTGCCTTTCTCCCAAGTAGTGCCGCCCAAAGTTACGCCGTGATAAAGCGTGCAGTCATCGCCGATTTCAGCAGTTTCGCCAATCACCACGCCCATTCCATGGTCAATAAAAAAACGCCTGCCGATTTTCGCCGCCGGATGAATTTCCACCCCCGTCAGCCAACACGATAGCATTGAAATAAACCGCGCCAACCATTTGAATTTCAGCAGCCAGAGCCAATGCGTCAAGCGATAAAACAGCATCGCCTGCACGCCAGAATAGCAAGTAATAATCTCAAACGCATTCCTTGCTGAGGGGTCGCGCTCAAACACAATTTGAATATCTTCAATAAATTTCATAGTTAAATTATATGCTACCAGCGGATTTAATCAACTTCATTTAACAACGGTTTCATCGCACTTAGCAAATTACTATACAAATGCGGGCTGCGTTTTTCCTCATTTAGTAGTAATTTTTTAAAATGCACTCGCTCAGTCGGTTTAGCAAAACACGCCGGACAAGAATCAGCAATCACCGGCAAATCAAGCTTTTGAGCGAAATCAGCCAACTGCCGCTCACGCACATAAACCAGCGGACGGATAATGCGCAAATCCTTAACATCGTTGATGTAATGGGCTTTCATCGTTTTCATTTTGCCATTATGACACATTGACATCAGCAGACTTTCGCACAAATCGTCCAAATGTTGCCCGAGCGCCAAAACATTATAACCCTCACGCCGAGCCACTTTATACATCAGCCCACGCTTAATTCTAGCGCAAAATGAGCAATAAGATTTGCCACTCATTTTTTCCTTAGCGGCTTCCATAATCGGAAATTCCTCAAAGAAATAAGGCAAATCAAATTGCTTGAAAAAACTCTCCAAAGCTTGCGGCTCAAAGCCTTCCACCTGCGGGTCAATAGTAACAATTCCGAGTGAAAATTTCACCGGCGAGGCGATTAAAAAATACCGCAAAATATAGAGTAATGAAAGCGAATCCTTGCCGCCTGAAACCGCTAATAACACTTTGTCATCAGGCTTTATCATCCCAAAATCAGCAAACGCCCGCCCGACCGGTTTTGCTAATAATTTTGGGATATTTGTTTTTGCAATCGGCATAATTTTTAAGCGTTAAAAAATCACTCAAGGATACAAAACATCAGCTGCCGCCTGATATTCCAAGTATGCGTTTTGATAATTCTTCGCCACTTGTGCATAATTTAGCTGCACATTTTGCTCATTATTTTGGGCATTTATGACAAAACTCGCCTGCCCATTTCCATTGCTATAACGCTTTTTTTCCTCAACAGTTCGGGCTTTAGCGATGGCAATTTGTTTGGAATTTGAAGCCAGAGTTTTTGCTAATAAATCAATTTGCACTCTCAAAGTTGCACTTTTAGTTTGCAGCTGTAATTTTTGCTCATATTTTTGCTGCTCCAAGCGTTGCAACTGAATTTCTGCATTGCTAATATTACTGTCGGCAGCAGTGTTTCCAAGCGGATAGCTGAGTTCCAAACCAACATTCCAGCGTGGTTTTTGCGGCTCAGAATTGGCAAATTTAGTATTATTATTTTCCTCCATATAAATACAGACTCTGTCGCCTTTTTTTACCCCGAGTTTTTTCAAGCCATTTGCCAATTTTGCCACTGAATTATGCAGCTGCTGATAACTAATTTTTTGGCTGATTTCTGGCTCGTCT
>JAAOIF010000035.1 GCA_015163925.1 Candidatus Thioglobus sp. | reverse complement strand
TTTGTTTTTTACAAATTGTCATTCTGAACAAGATTTAAGAATCTCATATTATAAAAACAGACCGTGTTTGTTGGCTGAGACCCTGAATCAGGGAGACAGTAAGAAGTTTGTTATTTTGAACAAGATTTAAGGCTCTCAGCCAGCAAGTACGGTCTGAAAAACCATGACACAGGCAAGGCTTGTGTCAGAATGACTGAAAAACCATGACACAAGCCTTGCCTGTGTAGGAATGTGACACGAGCCTTGCCCGTAGAGGACGCCGCCACAAGTCATTCTGAACTTGATTTAAGAATCTCATTTTGTAAGCAGAGACCCTTAAATCTTGCTCAAAGTAACGGTTGATTTTTTATTTATACTGGCGTAAATACCACCATGCAAATAATTTTTTGACATAATGCATTAGGCTGGAAATCGGCAGTATGACGCTGTTTTTCATAGTTCGTGAGACAAATATGCCTTTGTCATTTGTGTCAATAATGCACATCAGCTCGGCTTTAAAAGTGTGAGTTGCCGGCTTTTTGGCTAAGACATCAAGTACATTTTTGGCAGCAGCGGCGGCTTGTAAATCAGCCATATGAGCCTGTTTTGGCAGCCAATCTGGGCCCGGAAAACTGCCAGAATCACCGGCGACAAAAATTTTATCAGCATTAATGACTTGGCAGAATTTATCAGCCCTCAGCAAACCGCCGTCACTGCGGGCTAAATCGGTATTATCAAACCAAGTATTGCCGGTCATTCCGGGCATAAATAAAATCATATCAGCAGCAAATTCGCCATCTTGCATTATCACTTTATCAGCCGCAAAAGCCTTGATTTTATCGCCTAAATTAGTAGTAATTTGGCGTGATTTCATTTCCGCTAACAGCCCCAGAACAGCCTTTTCGCCCAGACGCGCACCGGGTTTTTGCGCCGGAGTAAAAAAAGTCAGATTAAATTTATCCCGCCGCCCCTCACGCCGCAGCTGAGTATCAATCCCAAACAAAAATTCAAACATCGGTCCGCCACGCATCGCACTCGGCTCTTGAGGGTTGCTAGCAAAGCCGATGGCGATATTTCCGCCGTCCATAGATTTCAATTTATCACCAATTTTCTCCGCCGCCGCAACGCCTTCGCAAGGGGTAATAGTATTTTCAATTCCAGTAATTTTTTTGATGAAACGCCCACCTGATGCGATAATCAAGGCATCATTATCAACTCGGGTATTATTTTTCAGCATCACTACGCGGCCACTCTCTTCCAGCCCGACCACCTCTGAGGCAACATAATTAATATTCTTCCGCCGGAAAAAATTATCCAAATTAATAACAATATCTTTTTTGCTCGCCGCACCCGATGGCAGCCAAATCAAACTGGGCATATACACAAATTCTGCCTTAGGGGAAATTATGGTGATTTCGCAGTGCTGGTCTGACTTTCGCAAGGTTTTCGCAGCGGTCAATCCGGCAAATCCTGAACCGATTATGGTAATTTTTTTCATATTATTTTGCTTGGTTGTTAAAAAAAAATATATAATTTCACAATTTATTTGGAGTATTTTAATGCTTGACGAGAACAGTTTGGATGTTTTATTTAATAACGCCAGAAGTCAAAATGGCTGGTCGGCGGCGGAGGTCTCAGAGGCGCAAATTCAGCAAATTTATGAGCTAATGAAATTCGCTCCAACCGCTGCTAACACTTGCCCGGCGCGCTTTACTTTTATCACTTCGGCGGCGGCAAGCTGTCAAATTTTAAATCTTGCTTGCTGAGGCGGCCCTGATATTTGTCGCCTAAGGCGTAGGCTACGGTGGGGTCGGTTTGCAGGCGCATTCCTCGTTGCAGACGGCGGATGAAAACTCCGGCAATGCGGGATTTCTCAGCGTTGTGGGCGGTTTCTTTTTCAATTAATGATGCTAATATCAAGGCTTGGTCGGCACTTTTTAATTGCAAATTTTCATCTCTATTTTGCCAAGCAAAACGCAGCCGGTGTTGCAAAATTCGCCTCGCTCGTTTGAGGACACTCAGCACACTATCGCCATAATTAATTTGGTAAGTGTCAGGCCAGAAATATCCCTCATACGGCGGCTTAACGCCAGTCAGCTCTAAGGTTTTTGCAAAATCGCCGCTGGATTTTAATGCCTTATTTTGGCTTAATTTTTGGTAATAATCATTAATGGTTTTGCCCTCAATTAAGGTAATTTTTCGGGTTGCTACTTGGCCGCTGAAAAAATTTTGCAACAGGCTGCTGATGCTCATATCAGGCGAAATTTGGTAAAATCCGCGTTTTAATTGTCCGTCAAAATTAAGTATTTTTGCCAAAAATAAAGTGTAAATTGACGATTTTATATAGCCTAAATTTTTTAAATCAGCGGCGACTTTGCTAATTGTGGCGCCGGAATTTAGCTGATAAACCACTGGTTGCTTGACATTTACATCTTTTAGATAAATCCAGCCGCTGACTAAAAGTAACAAAAATATGGATATTTTGAGCCAGCGGCGGCGAGGTTTTATTTGGATGGATTGGCGATTTATTGGTAATTTTTGCAAGCTTAATAAGCCCCGAGAAATCTTATCGGTGATTTTGCGAATTGTGAATAATTGTTGATTTATCAGGCGAACTGGCTTGATTCCGATGAGGCTATTGGTGATGAAAACCTCGTCAGCGGCTAATAATTCTGGCAAGGATAATTCGCCGATATAAATTTTTATTCCTAAGCTCTCGGCAACCTCTAAAACAGCGGCGCGGCGCGTGCCATCAATGCCGGCGTGGTCTAAATTTGGAGTAAATAATTCGCCGTTTTTGACGGCAAAAATGTTGCCTTGTGTGACCGAAATCACTTGCCCATCGCCATTTAGCATCAGGCATTCATCGCCCTTTAGCCCAGTCCGAGCAAGGATTTGCTCCAGCCGATTGCAATGTTTTATCTTGGCTAAATGCTGGAAATTGCCGTAGCCGCTGGGGCAAGTGGTCAATTTATATTCTCTGGGCGATTTTGGCGGATTGGAAATAATAACAATTCGCACCGGTTTGATGCTATTTTTAAAGCCATAACCGCCAAAACTCTCCCCACGGGCAAGAATAATTTTCACCACCGCCGAGCTCAAATTAGCAATTCCAAGCGCTTTAGTAATGTCTTTTAGCCATTTTTTTTCACTCACAGAATTAATATTTAATTGCTTTCTGCCAGCCTCCAGACGAGTAAAATGCTGATTCCAAAGCAATAAATTGCCATTTTCAAACAGGCAAGTTTCAAACAAACCATCGCCAAATTGCACCAAGCGATTTGACACATTTAGCGCCGAGATTTTTTTTCCGTTAATTAAGACTACATATTTCATAGGCTAATATTATAATTTAACAATCGCATAAAATAGATTTTTTAATGAAAAAAACCTTGCAGCAATTTGCCAATAACTTAACCGATAGTGCTAAGGATTTAGCGCCGATTGTGGCAGTTGTGGCGTTTTTTCAGGTTGTAGTTTTGCAGCAAAGCATTCCTAATTTGGGAAATATTGTTGTCGGCGGAGTGTTTGTTTTATTCGGTTTGACATTATTTATTTATGGGCTTAAATTAGGATTATTCCCGATTGGCGAGGCTTTGGCGCATGCTTTTGTCAAAAAAGGCTCATTATTTTGGCTGTTAATTTTTGCTTTTGCGCTGGGTTTTGGGGCAACCATAGCAGAGCCAGACCTGATTGTAATGGCTAATGAGGCAGCTAAAGTTGCCCAATTTGGAGGAATTATTGACAATGAAAACTTCAACAATTATGCGCAAACATTACGCTATACCGTAGCTGTCTCGGTAGGATTATCAGTAGTGCTGGGGGTATTAAAAATCCTCAAAGGCTGGCCGATACAATGGTTAATTATTGGCGGTTATCTTTTAGTTATCATTGCCACTTTTTTTGCGCCGAATTTTATTATTGGCATTGCTTATGACTCTGGCGGAGTGACCACAGGGCCTGTTACTGTGCCACTGCTCACAGCATTAGGGGTCGGATTAAGCAGTAGCATTCAAGGCAGAAATCCGCTCACTGATGGCTTTGGAATGATTGCTATCGCCTCGCTCCTGCCGATTATTGCGGTAATATTATTTGGGATTTTGCAATGAATTTAATTCATCCATTCATTGAAACTTTTGGCGATGTAATGCCCATAATACTGGTGTTATTTGGCTTTCAAGTTATCATTTTAAAACAAAAAATCAACAATTTAAAGCGAATTATTATTGGTTTTATTTTGGTCTGGGTGGGGCTAACACTATTAATTATCGGCTTAGAAAAAGCTTTATTTCCTTTGGGAAAGCTAATGGCAGCACAATTAGCTTCTGCTGATTTCATCAAAGACATTAATAATTGGAAAAGTTATTACTGGATTTATATTTTTGCAGCCAGTATCGGTTTTGCCACTACAATCGCCGAGCCTTCGCTGCTGGCTGTGGCAATTAAGGCAAATCAAGTTTCTGGCGGATTTATCAAAATTTGGCCATTGCGTATTACTGTTGCGATTGGCGTGGCAGTGGGAATTGCACTCGGCAGTTTTCGGATTGTTACCGGCTTACCATTGCATTATTTTATTATTGGCGGCTACGCTGTGGTTTTGATGCAAACTTATTTTGCCCCAAAAAATATGATTGCCTTGGCGTATGATGCCGGCGGAGTTACTACTTCAATTGTAACAGTTCCAGTCATTGCCGCTCTGGGGCTGGGTTTGGCGAGTACCATTGAGGGCAGAAATACGCTGATTGATGGTTTTGGACTGATTGCTTTTGCCTCACTTTTTCCAATTATGAGTGTTATGATTTATGCGCAATTTAGTCAAACTTTTATCCAAAAAAACCATAAAATTAACCATAAAAAATAGGAGGAAATATGCACTTTAAATTGATTATTGCTTTTGTTGATAGTGACAAAACCGACAGAATCCTTGATGCTGCAAGGGGAAAAGGCGCGACCGGCTCAACCATTATCTCTCAAGCACGGGGCGAAGGCCTTGAACACAACACAACATTTCTGGGGCTGAATGTAGAAACCCCGCGAGATGTGTTATTATTACTCGTGGAACAGCACTTATGCCGAGCCATTTTGGAAGGCATTGCCCAGGCGGGTGATTTTGAAAGTGATGCTAATGAAGGCATCGCTTTTCAGATTGATGTAGAAGATGCCGTTGGCATTATGCATCAGATTCAAGCATTAGAGGATACTGTGGAGGAAAAATTATGAAAGCACCAACTTTAGTAAAAGATGTTATGTGGACCAAATTTGATATTGTTGATTCAAAAAGCACGGTGAAAAACGCATTAGACGATATGGAGCATAAGAAAACCAAGATGTTATTAGTGGATAAATCTCACGATTTTGATGAATATGGGGTGGTTTTAGTTGCCGATATTGCCTCAAAAGTCATCGCCAAAGACCGAGCTTTGGACCGGGTAAATGTGTATGAAATTATGAACAAACCGGCTATTTCTGTGCATTCGGATATGGATATTCGTTATTGCGCCAGACTGCTGACACGGCTGGGTTTATCGCGCTGTCCGGTGATTGATAACGGCAAAATTGTGGGGGTGGTGAGCCTGACAAATATCGTTTTTAATGGCTTGCGGATTATTTAAAAATCAGGCAAAACATATTAGCATAAAGTGATATATCTGCCGAGTGCTGCTGACCTGCTAAAATCTGAGGATTATTAGCAAAAATTGGAGTGAAAAATGAGTATTTTTATTAGTTTAAGCAAGTGGATTTTGATTATTATTGGCGCTATTAGCGTTTATTATGGGGCAATGTTACAGTTCAAATATGGCGTAACCAGTAAGGTTATCGGCGAAATGATAACGCCGAAATTGCACCCTGAGGCGATGGAAAAAGTTTATATGCCGATGACTAATATTTTGCTTGACACCAGCGATATTACTATGGCTTCAATCGTGCGCGTGAAAGTTGCTGATGATGTCTCAAACGAGGATGTGGAAGAGGCGATGACTTCCATCGCTACGGCAGAGGGGATAAGGGATGTGGGCAAATTACCACTCTCGGAAATGGTCAAATTACAAACCGGCGAAGAGCAGCGATTTTTAAAAGTTTTCCAATATTGCTCGCCGCGCACAGCGATGATTATGGTTGATTATTCGGACGCATTTTCGGCTTATTTGCCTTGTCGGATTACCCAATATCAAAAAACTATAGAATTATTGCTCTTTATAACCGCATTAGCCTCATTAGCACAAATATTTTTCCCAATTCCAATATCCGTATTCAGCCAAAATACCGGATTTGCAATAATGTTTTTAGTGGCAATTCTTGGTTTTTTTGCAATATTTAAAAGCAAATAATTCTAAATTTTAATTATGGCAATTCAAGCGAAAATTAAGCAACTTTTACAAGCCAAAAATGCAGTTTTGGTGGCGCATTATTATGTCAGTGCTGAGCTGCAAATATTGGCAGAAGAGAGCGGCGGGATTGTCTCTGACAGCTTGGAGATGGCGCGTTTTGGGCAAAATTCTAAAGCCGATATTATCGTTGTGGCTGGAGTGAAATTTATGGGTGAAACTGCCAAAATTTTGTCTCCGCAAAAGACCGTTTTAGTGATTGATAAAAATGCCACTTGCTCGCTTGATGAGGATTGTCCGGCGGCGGATTTTGCCAAATTTTGCGATGAAAATCCAGAGCGAAAAGTAGTGGTTTATGCCAACACCTCAGCCGCCGTTAAAGCCCGTGCGGACTGGGTTGTAACCTCCGGAAGTGCGGTGGCAGTAGTCCAGCATTTGCACTCTTTGGGCGAGAAAATTCTCTGGGCGCCGGACAAACATTTGGGGCGTTATGTGCAAAATCAGACCGCTGCGGATATGCTTTTGTGGCAAGGGGCTTGCGTGGTGCATGAGCGTTTTAAGGCTGATGCGCTGGCGAATTTGAAGGCTTTGCACCCTGAGGCGGCGGTGCTGGTGCATCCGGAATCGCCGCAAGCGGTAGTGGATTTGGCCGATGTGATTGGCTCAACTACGGCGCTGATTGAGGCTGTGAAAAACCGAGCTGAGCCCACTTTTATAGTGGCAACTGATAATGGAATTTTCCACAAAATGCACCAAGTTAATCCGACTGCGAAAATCATAGAAGCCCCGACCGCCGGTGCTGGCGCGGATTGTGAGAGTTGTGCGCATTGCGGCTGGATGGAAATGAATAATTTGGAAAAGTTATTTAGCGCTCTAAAAAACGGCGAAAATGAAATTATTATTGAGCCGAAAATCGGCAAAAAAGCACAAAAATCTATTCAAAAATTATTAGACTTCACGGAGCAAAAATAATGGCAGGACATTCAAAATGGCACAATATTCAGCACCGCAAAGGCGCTCAGGACGCTAAACGCGGGAAAATTTTCACCAAATTGATAAAGGAAATAGTGGTGGCGGCGAAGGCTGGCGGCGGCGTGATTGAAAATAATCCATCGCTCAGAATGGTGATAGATAAGGCTTTGGCGGCGAATATGAAAAGAGAAACCATCGACAATGCGGTAAAACGCGGCAGCGGCGATTTGGACGGCGACAACTTCGAGGAAATCCGCTACGAAGGCTACGGGCTGGGCGGCACAGCGATTATGGTGGATTGCCTGAGCGACAATCGCAACCGCACCGTTGGCGATGTCCGGCACGCTTTCAGCAAGCACGGCGGCAACCTCGGAACTGATGGCTCGGTGGCGTATTTATTCAGCAAACAGGGCTTTATCAGCTTTGAATCCGGCGATGAGGAGCAAATTATGGAGGTCGCTTTGGACGCCGGCGCGACTGATATTATCAGCAATTCTGACGGCTCAATTGAGGTCATTGCCACGCCTGAGGATTTTTTTGCAGTGAAAGATGCGCTGATTGCCGCAAAGCTTGAGCCAGCGCACTCGGAGGTAACGATGGAGCCGGCAAATCGGGTTGAATTGAACCTTGAGGATGCGCAAAAATTTATGCGATTAATTGAGCGATTGGAGGATTTGGACGACACTCAAGAGGTTTATCACAACGCCGATATTACCGCTGAGGTGCTGGCGCAGTTGTAATAATTATATGTTGTCTATTGGGCGAATGTAGTATAATAGGCAAAAGACAACATAGGGGAAATTATGGAAATTACTATCGGAATGCGGGACTTGGTAAGGGATTCAAGCATTTTCAATCATTACGATTATGTAAATATTGAGGACAAACGCAGCCATAAATACAAGGGTTTACTGGTCGGGGCGACTCACGCGGCGGCGGTCAAGGCGTTTTTGGACAAAAATATTGCCGCCGAAAGGCAGAAAAAATTAGATGCGATTATGAGTATTGCCGGCACTTTGACGATTGACCCGAAATTTGATAATCTGAGCGGCAGAGAAATCCGTATGAAAATCGCACAAGAAAAATACGGCGAATCAAAATGAGCATTAAAAGTGTCTTTTTAGATACTAATATTATCGTTGATTTGTTAGAAACAAGCCGGCGCTTTACAATAACTATTTTGGTCAATATAAGCCCAGCCGATGGACGGATTTTCAAGGCGTATTTTCACCTCAGCGCTTGAAGAATCCACGCTCAAACCCAGCGCCTGATTGATGTGCCGATG
>JAAOIF010000034.1 GCA_015163925.1 Candidatus Thioglobus sp. | reverse complement strand
CAAAAGACCCTTCCACACAGGTCGGAGCTGTTACTGTTGGCAATAAAAAAGAAGTATTATCACAAGGTTTTAACGGCTTTCCGCGCGGAATTACTGACAGCAAAGCCCGCTTGAGCCGTCAGTTTTATTTAAAAATGCTGTGCGCGCTGAGAAATCATCATCAACTCCGGGCGCCACCCAGTCTCTCACCCCAGAGCCACCTAAGCCATTACGAATAAATAGTGAATGATTTGGGGTAAGGCTGCTGCCGATTTCGCCAGTTGTGCCAGCGCCGACAATTTGATGTCCGTCTCGTGGCCGCCCCCATTGGTAATAATCGCCGATGCCGATAATATCGCCTCTACCAATGGCAACTCGCTGGGCGCCGAGATTTCTATCCAACCAAATTCTATTATCGCCGCTGGTAACAGCCCTAAAGGTCAGCGGATGGGCTGTGGCAGCGGTTTGGGTCAGATTAGTTTTGGATTTATTGCCATTTAGAGTGGCAGCAACCACAAAATGATAAGTGGCAGTATCGTCAAAAACTATTGAAACAAAAGTATTAGTGGTGGAAATTTCTGTGACTGCGGCAGGCAAAGTGTCAGTTTCAACATCAGTGAAAGCTGATAAATCCTCAGTGTGTTGATAGAGATTATAGCCGCTGGCGCCAGATACTTCAGTCCAATAAATTACCACCTGATTTGGCGCTCCGACCGCGGCGGCGATAAGTGTTGCCGGCGCTGGCAAGGTATTTGTAACAGTAAATGTCTGCGTGGCAGTAATTCCGCCGGTATCATCGGCGCTGGCGACTACGGTTACAGTGCCGGCGCTGATGGCAGTTAAAGTATTTCCGTCAATACTGGCAATCGCATTATTACCATTTTCAATAGACCAAGAAACCGTTTGCAGCGTGGCGTTAGCGGGGCTGACCGTGGCTTGTAAATCCAGCGTCAGCCCTTGAAATAATGTATCAGAGCTGTCAATATTAATGCTGGAGACTAAAATTGGATTGACCGTGAAAGGCTGGGTTGCGCTAATTCCACCGGCTGTGGCGACCAAAATTACACTGCCGGGGCTGATGCCGGTAATGAAACTTACCCGAACCCTAACCGTCTGCCCGTCCCGAACAAAATTAAGATTTCTAAAGCCGATTGAGGCAATGGAATTATCACCATTTTCAATAGACCAAATCACATTATTTGCCTCTGTGGCAACGCTCGGCAGCACAGTTGCTATTAAATTAAGGCTTGCTAGATTTTCAACAAATGCCGGACTGGTGATTTCCACACTGGCGACTGGGGCTGGATGAATGGTAAATTGCTGAGTTTGGCTGACGGCATTTGCATCATCGGCAGTGGCAACCAGAGTGATTTCTCCAGCGCGGCTGGCGGTAAGAATATTGCCGCTGATTGTAGCCAAGCCAGTGCCGGCGGTGATTGACCAAATAACATTTTGGGCGCTGGCGTTGGCTGGTGAGACTCTGGCGACCAGAGTTATGCTTTCGCCATTTATGACTGAATTATTACTCTCAATATTGATGGCAGAAACTAATACGGCAATAACGCTAAATTCTTGCTCAACGCTAATTCCGCTGCTGTCATCGGCGCTGGCGACTACGGTAACTAAGCCCGGAGCTACGGCGGTAAGCAGATTTCCACTGATGCTGGCAATGGAATTATCACCGTCTTTGATTGACCAATTTATAACTTGGCTGCTGGCGGCTGGCAGGATTTCGGCAGTCAGGGTAAGGGTTTCGCCATCTATCAAAGTATTGGCGCTGTTGATTGCAATGCTGCTGACTAATTCTGCGGCAACGGTAATGGTTTGTGAGGCGCTGATTGTCCCGCCATCTATTGTGGCAGTGGCAATTACCTCGCCGACACTCACTGCGGTTATCACATTTCCACTCAGGCTGGCAATGGAATTATCGCCGCTGAGAGTCCAGCTAAAGGTTCTGGTGGCGGCGTTATTTGGCAAAACGGCTGCCTCAAGGGTTAGGGTTTCGCCGACTAAAACTGAGCCTAAGCTGCTGATGGCAATGCTCTCAGCGGCAATTTGGATGACTGGCGCATCGCTAAAGCTATCGTCTCTGAGGCAGCGGATGGTATTGCCGGTGCTAAGATTAGAGCTTTGCAATCCGCCGCCAAAACCAACTACAAATTGCTTCTGAGCGCCAGATTCATTCAGCCAGTAAGAGCCATAATCTTTTCTCTGGAGTCTTCCCCTATCGGCAGCAGTTGGCAATTTGAGGATTGAGGAAAAAGCGTCCGCAACAGAAGGTCTGCGGGCAGTTAATACTGTTGCCCATTCGGCATTGTTTGGAACTTTAAAGCCCGCCGGACAAACGCTTGAGCCATCTAAAATATTCCAAACGGCTTGGCGTAATAAAGTGTCATCATCAATTCCAGCCTCTAACCAGTCGCCGCCGCCGCCGATGAAATCTCCATGCTCAGGGCGGATGGTAGAGGCTTTGGGGCTGATTTGGTTGCTGGTTGCTAACTGATGCCCGTTTGCCCGTCTGCCCCACTGATAATAATCGCCGTAGCCGAGTTCGTCATCAACATTTTCAGGGACTCTCTGAGCGCCAAGGTCGCGGTCTAACCAGATTTTGCCATCCGCCGCTGCCACAGTGCCGAAGGTAAAATTATGAGCTGTAACAACGGTTTGGGTGGAATTAGTTTTGGATTCTGCGCCATTTACAATCGCCGTTACTAATAAATATTCCTCAGCGGCAACGCCTAAATTCACCACTGCGAAATTTTCTGTAACTGCCGTTGAAATTGCTCTAAAGCTATCAGCGGCGGCGTTTTGGTGGGCTGAGAGGTTATTTGCAGATTGATAAAGTTTATATCCGCTGGCGCCACTTACCTCTGGCCAGTAGGCAACTATTTGATTCGCAGCGCCGGTGGCAAGGGCTTTAAGGGCACTCGGAGCGGCTGGGCGGATGCTAATTGTTTGGGTGGAAACAATATTGCCGCCGTCAGAAGTGGCTGTTACCACTGCCGAGCCGACCGCCAGAGCAGTTATAGTTATGCCATCAGCGCCGAGGCTGACCGCCGAATTAGTGGAAATTGACCAAACCACAGCACGCTGATTGGCGTTATTTGGCAATACCTCAGCGGTGAGAGTTAGGGTTTCGCCGGTGAGAAGTGCGTTCGGGCTGGTGATTGTCAGGCTGGATACTGGGATTCTGATAATCGGCGTTTCACTCGTATCAGCGTCCCTAATGCAGCGGATTGCCAAGCCTGCAGATCTTGGCTGGTCATTAATAGTATGAGAATTTCCAGCGCCAAAATATAATCTAAAGGATTTTCTTGGAGCTGTATCGTCACGCTCGGCGCTCCAGACATAGCCTTCATCGCCAACATATTGCTGATTGCCAGCTGGATTGCGCCTGCCATTATTTGCCCATTTAAGGCTTGATGCAAAACCACCGCTTGCTCTTTGTGGGGAAGGCCATAGTATGCGTTCTGCTTCTAATTCTGCTGCTATTGGAACTCTAAAGCCGATGGGGCAAACGCCAGAACCATCAGTTTTGCTCCAAAATGCTTCTCGCTGAGAGCCGTTAGCATCAAAAGTGTCGCTGGTCCAATCAGACTCATTTGCACTGCTTGGGGTGAAGAATCTGTTATGAGCAGGATTTGCATCAGCCACTCCGGCTTGCACTGGAGAGTTTTCCAGCTGATGTCCGTCTGCCGCCCGCCCCCATTGGTAATAATCGCCGAAAGCCATTGTGTCAGTGGAGCTGATGGCAACTCGGCTTGCTCCAAGGTTTCTATCAATCCAAACTCTATTTCCAGTGCCGGAGACCGTATTAAATTCAAAATCACTCCCTACAACAATGGCTTGCTCGGCGTTAGTAGCAGACTCACCGATGGGATTTGTGGCAGTTAATAAGAAATAATTCTCACCAGCGGCAAGGTCAACCCTTTGAGTAATTTCAGCAGTTTCAATTACCAAAGCCGTTGCCGTAGTTGGCGGAGTGCCGCCGGCAAATGCGGATAAATCGGTATTAGATTGATGAAGTTTGTAATTTGTTGCCCCACCAACTGCCGACCAATATATAAGTGCCTGATTTGGAACGCCGGTAGCAATGGCTCTGAGCATGCCCGGAGCAGCTGGCGGAGCGCTGATTTTGGTATTTCTGATGCAACGGACTGATTGGCCAAAGGTGTATTCGTATGAGTCATCTGTATCAGCGGAAAATCTACCAAAATTAAGGGTAAAAGCTTCTGCAGGACTTTCAGTATCAGTAGTGTTACTCCAATAGAATCCTATCAGAGGCGTCCGAATATTGTCAAGCGTGCCATCAGTGCCTAAGCGCCTACCTCCATCTGTAGTGGATGATGTCCATTTGAGGTCTGAGGCAAAAGCACGGTCGCGGATGTGTGGTTCTTGGCTGTCATTCCAACTTGCTCTCTCGGCGGCTAATTCATCAATGCTTGGAACTCTAAAGCCAGCTGGGCAAATGCCTGAGCCGTCAAGCCTGCTCCAAAATTCCGAACGCGCCGAGCCGTCAGTATCAACTCCGGCGGCAGTCCAATCAAATGAGGAACTGATTGGAGTAATAAAATTAGCGTTATTTGGAGAAATATTTTGCGCTAAATCGCCACTTGTAGCAGAATTTCTCAGCTGATGCCCGTCTGCCGCCCTGCCCCACTGATACAAATCGCCGAAAGCCAGCGTGTCATCAGTGGCTGTGGCGACTTGTGCAGCCCCCAGATTTCTATCCATCCAAACTGTCCTATCAGCGCCGAAGGCAATTCCAAACTCCAAATTATGCGGAGTCACAACGGCTTGTTCAGCATTAGTAAAGGATTCGTTGGAGCCGCTAATTGCTGTTACCAAGAAATATGCTTGCTGACCGGCGGTCAGGTCAACAATTTGGCTGGTGGCGGCACTTTCATTAATTCCGATAAAAGTAACCACCCCTAAGGTTGAAACGGCGACATTTGTATGACCGGATAAATTAGTGGCGCTGTGGTAAAGCTTATATCTGCTGGCGCCATTCACCGCCGACCAAGAAATTCGCACCTGATTTGCAACTCCGGTAGCAAGGGATGTCAGGTTTTCTGGGGCTTGCAAGCTGATGGTGAAATGTTGCAAAGCAGTCGCCCCCGAGCTATCAGCGGCAGTAACGCTGATTTGCCCAGTGCCGGGGGCTGTGCCAGTAAGAATATCGCCGTTTAAAGTGGCAAAATTCTCACCACTTTGAATTGAGTAAATAACCGCCGGATTGCTGGCGGTAGTTGGGAATACTTGGACGCTAAGAGTTGCGGTTTCGCCGATTTTGATTCCGACCGGAGCGGTAAGAAGTGAGCTTACTAAAACTTCATTTACGCTAAATGTCTGGGTGCCGGTCACGCCGGAACTATCAGAGGCGCTGGCGATTATGACGACTTCGCCGGGGGCAATTCCACTAATAATATTGCCGTTGATGCTGGCAAAATTTTCGCCGCTGAGAATTGACCAAGACACCGTTTGCGCCGCCGCAGCTGGCAGAACTGTGGCTTGCAAAGTCAAATCAGTATTGTCATTTACCGAATTAGCGCTGCTGATGGTAATTGAGGCAACCAGTGCATCAGAGATGGAAATTGTTTGCCTGATGACCCGATTGCCGCCGTCCGTGCTGGCAACTACAACTACCGAGCCGACAGTAAGGGAAGTTAAAGTGTTGCCATCAAGACTGGCGATGGCATTATTTCCGCCCTCAATACTCCAAACCACAGCCCGCTGATTGGCGTTATTTGGCAAGACATCAGCGGTAAGGGCTAAGGTTTCGCCGGTTAAGACTGAAATCGGGCTGGTAATAGCAAAGCTGGAAATTGGGATTGTAATAGTCGGAGCGGCACTCAGGCTGGCATCTCTGATGCAACGGACTGACAAGCCAAAGCCTTGACTTATACCATGATAGAATATGGTGCTATCCCAGAGAAACACTACATTGACAGTCCCAATAGAAGTGGTCCAATAACCACCTTGAGTCTCATCAGCTATTGCCCCATTAGTATTTCTATTGCCGGCAGATGGTAATTTAAGGTTTGAGGCAAAAGCTCCATCGTTATTTCTCGGACTCCAAGTAAATGATTCAGTATCCAAATTACCGATGCTTGGCACTTTAAAGCCGGTTGGGCAAATGCCTGAGCCATCAATCCTGCTCCAAATTGCTTGGCGCTGTGAGCGGTTAGCATCAACGCCTGAGGCAAGCCAATTATCATTACCGATAAATTCTGCATGGCCGGGGCTAATGCTGTTTGCTTGGGTGCTGGTGAAGGCGCTGTCTTTCAGCTGATGCCCATCTGCGGGGCGACCCCATTGGTAATAATCGCCAAAACCAGCGGCATCAAATTTGGCAGTGGCAACTTGGGCAGCGCCGAGATTTCTATCCATCCAAACGCTATTTCCAGCGCCGGTAGCAGTATTAAAGGCAAAATCATGCGCTCTGGCGGCTGCTTGCTCGGCGTTAGTAAATGTCGTATCAGCGCCAACCATAGCAGTTACCAAGAAATATGCTTGCTCACCGGCGGCAAGGTCAATTACCGTGCTGGTGGCAGTGGTGGAAATTGGAGTAATTGCCGATAATTCAGTGGCAGTGGCGGCGACTGTATTGGCGGCGGCGGATAAATCACTGGCACTTTGGTAAAGCTGATAACCGCTGGCATCAGCCACAGCCGACCAGAATATTATTACCTGATTTGGAACGCCGGTAGCAAGGGCTTTGAGATTGCTTGGGGCAGCTGGCAAAACGCGAATTGTTTGCTCGGCAGTGATATTTGTGCCGCCGTTGGCTGAGGCAACCACAGTTACAGTGCCGATGGCAACGCCGCTGAGAGTGTTGCCGTTGATACTGGCGAAATTACCGCCGGCAGAAATTGACCAAGCAACGGTTTTATCAGTTGCCTGCGGCGGGGCGACTGTGGCTGTCAAAGTTAGCTCTGAGCCACTTCCCACTAAGGCGGCGCTGGTAATGGTAATTCCGCTGGCTGGCGTAGGGCGGACAGTAAATGTTTGGGTGGCAATAATATCTGTGCCGTTGTCAGCGCTAACTTGGATGATAACGCTGCCGGGGGCAATGGCGGTCAGAATATTGCCGTTGATTGTGGCAATAGATTGCTGGCTGACGCTGGGGATTGCCCATGAAACGGCTTGGGCGGTGATGGTCGGCGAGACGGCGGCGGTTAAAGTTAGAGTAAAACCAGCGCCGATGAAATCCGGACTGGTGATACTAACGCTTTCAGCAGGCACTAAGCTAATTGTAATAGTTTGCGTGGCGAAAACGCTGGGGGTTAAAACTGAGGTGGCGCGGACGATAATTTCCCCTTCGGCGCTGGTAGTTAAGGCATTTTCAACCAGAGTAGCACTGCCGCTGCCGCCGGATTCTATTGTCCAATTTAAGGATAAATCGTTAGCGTTGGCGGGCAAAACTCTGGCAGTTAAATCGGTGGTGGTGTTGATTGAAACTGCGGCTCGGCTGGTTATGGCAATACTGGCAACTGGGATAATTATAGTCGGGGCAGCAGTAGCGGCGGCATCTCTGATGCAACGGATTGAATTGCCTTCAATATGATTATCGTCCGATGCAAAAGCATTCCCATTCGGTTCCACAATCAAATACTGGCTCTGAGTAGTATTAGCACCCACGGTATTACTCCAATAGGCACCACTAAGGGTAATAGAGTTATAACCAGTGCCTACGCCAGAACGATAGCCGCCAGCTGGCAATTTAAGGCTTGAGGTAAAACCACCTGCCGCACTAGCGGTTAGTTCAGCTATTAAAGGCACTCTAAAGCCAGTCGGGCAGATGCCAGAGCCATCAATGCTGCCCCAAACTGCGGCGCGTAATACACCGTTATTATCAACTCCGGAGGCAGTCCAATCCCCCATCGAGCCGCTAACAAAAAACTGTGCATTATTTGGAGTAATGTTAGATGCGGGTGTGCCGGTTGTTGCACTGTTTAGTAGCTGATGCCCATCGCTCGCCCTACCCCATTGATAATAATCACTAAAAGCATCGCTATCAGTAAAGCTGGTAGCAACGCGTTCAGCGCCGAGATTTCTATCCATCCAAACGGTATTTCCATTGCCGCTAACAGTAGCAAAAATCTGGGCATTCGCTGTGGCAACGGCTTGCTGTGAATTAGTGTTAGATTCAACTGTATTTACAATCGCAGTTACCAAGAAATATGACTTTATGCCGGCGGGCAAATTCACAACTTGATTAGTGGTAGACAGTGTGAATAGCTCATCTGAAGTAAATTCAATCCCATCTGCTGGGTTAGCATTTGCACTGGCTGATTCATCCCCTTCACTTCTATAAAGTTTATAACCAGTGGCACCGGCTACTTCATCCCAAAATACTACAACCTGATTTTCCGCACCGGTGGCAACCACAGCAAGTGTGGTTGGGGCTAAAGGCTTGACTCTAAATTCTTGAGTGTCATTCGAACCATTGATAACAGCGGATATATTTGCCACACCAGCGGCAACGGCCAAATTATCAAGGCTGCTGGGAGGGTGGAGTTTGCTATCCGCCGCAGCAGAAAACCTTGCAAATCCCTTTAGTAGCAAAGGTTTTGGGGCAATCCATTAGTAATAATTCTAACACTTTTGA
>JAAOIF010000033.1 GCA_015163925.1 Candidatus Thioglobus sp. | reverse complement strand
CTGAACAAGATTTAAGGCTATCAGCCCTTGCTCTTGCCATTGCTCTAGCTCTTCATTAGCGATTAACCGTGTGGAGTGGGGTTTTATCCTGATATTATGTTAAATTCCGACAGTTGCTGTCATAATCATTATTAACGCTAAATTTTTGCGCTAAAGCCAAAGCCAAAAACCCAATTACAATCAGCCATTGCTGCTTGGAATTTAAGCGCCAAATGTTCAATAATAATGCCGCCAGTAAAATCACCAGCGGAATAAAAATACTATACCAACGGAACAGCGAATAACTATTTTTAATAATCGGAATTTGCTTTAAAAACGCATTCCACGCCGGCGTGTAATAATTCACAAAAATCGGAATTAGCAGCAAGCCGATGAGGATAATTGCCAAAATTTTGTGTTGCAAAAGTCGGTTTTTAATGGCTGAAAATTTACTGATAAAACCAATAATAATAATTATTAACGGCACAATTGAAACTCCAATTTGAAATTCGTGGCGGCTTAAAATTATCGTATGACCGATGAAATTTTTGGTGTATTCGTAGGTCGGCACGGCGAAAAATAAAGCCTTAATCGGCAGCCAAATTGCATAAAAAAATGAATGAATTCCGTCTAAAGGCAAGTGGCTTCGCGGCAGATTTGCCAAGGTTGCAAGTGCTATTGAGAGTTTTGCGCCGGACAATAATAAAACCATTCCAATAAATAATCCTAATCTGAGGTAGATTTTTCCAACTTCTACTCCAAAAAGTTTGGCGATAATTAGCAAAATTATTACCATTAAAAACATTGGAATTAGCAAATGCACGCCGCCGCCGTAAAACACATAAGCGAAAATTGCCGCTGTTAATGTGGAGCTAATTAAATGCTGTTTGAGGCCGCCATTTCTTTGCCAAAATAACGCCAAAACCACCCACGGCAGCAGCATAAAAGGGTGATAGCCGACATGCCCGATAATCATTCTGTAAATGAAATAATCGTTGAGGAAAAACAGGGCGGCGGCGAAAAAACTAATGGCAACGGGGAGCTGGAAAATTCGCCTGAGTAACAGGTAAAATCCGCTAAATCCGATGACTGAAAATATTAACACCGTCCATTTAATTGCCGCTAACGGATTGATGATAAAAGTTAGAAATTGTGGAATGGAAAAATAGTTATTTTGCGGGTCAGTAAAAAACACATCGCCGCCGCAGTAAGAGGGCGTAAAGTAAGGCACAGCCCACAATCCATTAGTTTCAAACCAATAATATCCAGCCAATAATCTGGGCATAACATAACGATAATCATGCCCTAAAGCGGAGGCATTATTTGGGAAAAAATCAGCCCAAAATAAATAATAAGTTAGTAATAATAAGCCAAATAATGACCATAAAATATAGCCATCTGCGGCGGCATTTTTTTGTTGAAATTTAGGCTTAGAACTTGTTATTTTTTTGGTTTTTTTGGCTTTGGAACTGTTGAATTTTTTAGCTTGCATTTTTGCGATTTTACCTAAAAATAGCTCCATCTGTCATTCTGAACAATATTTAAGAATTTTATGCCATAAAAACAGCCTTACTTTTGGCATTTTTTTGCAATTAACCATTAACCATTAACCATTTTCAATTAAAATCTGTTAGTGGTGATTGAAGAATTTTTATTATTTATTGGAGAAAAATATGAGTGTTTTAGTAACCCAACAAGCGCCAGATTTCACGGCTGCTGCGGTTTTGGCGAATGGCGAAATTGTTGATAATTTTACTTTGTCGCAATTTAAAGGCAAGAAAATTGTGCTGTTTTTTTACCCGTTAGATTTTACTTTTGTCTGCCCTTCGGAAATTTTAGCCCATCATAGTCGGGTGGCGGCTTTCAAGGAAAAAGGCGTGGAAGTGGTCGGCGTTTCGGTGGATTCACAATTCACTCATAATGCTTGGCGGAATACGGCTCCGGCGGATGGCGGCTTGGGGACGATTGATTTTCCATTGGTGGCTGATACTGACCATGCGATTATGGAGGCTTACGGAATTGTGCATCCGGCTGGAATCGCGCTACGAGGCTCGTTTTTGATTGATGCAGAATTTACCGTGAGGCATCAGGTGGTGAATGATTTGCCGCTTGGCCGTGATGTGGATGAGATGTTGCGAATGGTTGATGCCTTGGATTTTCACACTCAAAACGGTGAGGTTTGTCCGGCTGGTTGGAAAAAAGGCGATGAGGGAATGCAAGACACGCCGCAGGGTGTGGCGAAATATTTAGCTAAAAATGCCGATAAATTATGAAAAAATATAGATGCTTAGTTTGCGACTGGATTTATGACGAATATTTGGGCGCACCGCTTGATGGCATTGCCCCGCAGACGAAATGGGAAGATGTGCCGGCTGATTGGGTTTGCCCGGATTGCGGCGCTACTAAAGACGAATTTGAGATGATTGAAATCTAAATTTGAAGCTAAAATGTCAAAAGTACTAATTCTGCCGGGAGATGGCATCGGGCCAGAGATTGTCGCTCAAGCGCTGAAAGTCATTGATTATCTGAATAAAAATGATAATTTGGCGATGGATTTGGCGTATGGTTTGGTCGGCGGCGGCGCTTATGATGAGACCGGTTCGCCCTTGCCGGATGCGACTTTGGCGGCGGCTCGCAAGTCTGATAGTATTTTGCTTGGTGCTGTGGGCGGCTATCAGTGGGAGGGTTTGCAGCGGGATTTACGCCCTGAGCGTGGGCTTTTGGGCTTGCGAAGTGAGCTGGATTTGTTTGCTAATTTGCGTCCGGCGCTACTGCATCCGCAGCTGGCAAAGGCTTCTACTTTAAAGGCGGAAGTGGTGTCAGGCTTGGATTTGATGATTGTAAGAGAGTTGGTTTCCGGCATTTATTTTGGGCAGCCGCGTGGGATTGAAATTCGCGATGGGCAGCGTTATGGCTTTAATACTGCCGCTTATTCTGAGGCGGAAATTACTCGGATTGCCCACTGCGCATTTCAGATTGCCCAAAAACGCCAAAAGCGCCTCTGCTCGGTGGATAAGGCAAATGTGTTGGAGGTTTGCGAGCTGTGGCGGGAGGTGCTGGAGGCGGTCGGCAAGGATTATGCGGATGTGGAATTGAGCCATATTTATGTTGATAATGCCGCCATGCAACTCGTCAAAGCGCCGAAGCAGTTTGATGTAATTGTTACTTCCAATTTATTTGGCGATGTGCTTTCGGACTGCGCGGCGATGCTAACTGGCTCGATTGGAATGCTGCCGAGTGCCTCGCTGAATGCGGACGGTTTTGGAATGTATGAGCCAATTCACGGCAGCGCTCCAGACCTTGCTGGGCAAGACATTGCTAACCCATTGGCGACTATTTTATCAGTGGCGATGATGCTCAGATATTCGCTAAATCAAGTGGCACTTGCTGAGAAAATTGAGGCGGCAGTGGATTTAGTTTTGCAGCAAGGCCATCGCACAAAAGACATTGCCAGCACCGGTGAGACGGCGGTCGGCACTGAGGCAATGGGCGATTTGGTGGTGGCAGCTTTGGCGGATTAGGCAAACCATCTGTCCGTTTCTGTCTCCCTGAACAAGATTTAAGGGTCTCAGCCAGTAAGCAGTTTGCTTTTTACAAGATGAGATTCTTAAATCTTGTTCAGAATGACAGTGGGCGGGAGTTCAGAATTCCTCTACGGGCAAGGCTCGTGTCACAGCGGGTCTGATTTTCACAAATCCAACGCCTCAACCTCCAGTAACATTTTGCTAATATGCCTGCCGAGTTGCTCTTGAAAGCCGTGCCAGTGGCGATAAGCGCTGAGTTTTTTGGCAGCAAGTGGCTTGATTTCATAATCGGCTAAATCATTTTCATAACCCTTTTTGACCTCAGTTTGAACGGTCAGCAGATAGCTCAAAAAAGGCTGAACCGCAGATTTAGCATCGCCAGAAGCCCCATGCCCGGGCACATAATTGCTTAATTTTAGCGCCAGCGCATATTGCAAAACTTGAATATTTCCGTGCATATTTGCCGAATTGTCAAACCGCCCCTGCCGATTTACAAAGTCATTATCGCCTAAAAACAAGGTTTTGCTGCCGATATGTTCAATCATAATATCGGTATCAGTGTGGGATTTTTTGGTAGGATTGTGAATTTTAAACTGCTCGCCGGCAACACTAATAATTTGCAAATGACTTGTGGAATCGGTCGGATAAGTAGCAATAGTACCGGCTGCAGCGCCTTTGGTTAAATCCTGCATAATTTTAATCCAGCTGGCAGCGCCGCCGTCTTTTGCTTGGAAAATCATATTCGGGTGGGCGTAGATTTTGGCAGCCGGATATTTCTCAATTAGCGCCTGATTTCCAAGCCAATGGTCGCCGTGGATATGAGTGTTGAAAATGGCTTTGATGGGCTTTTTGCTGATTTTTTCAATCTCCGCCAGCACCCGTTTGCCGACCAGATAACTGCTGCCCGGGTCAATTACCACAAGGCCTGTGGCGCCAACGACCAAGCCCGGATTATTCATAAAGCCTTGATTTTGCTGGTTCGGCTCGGCTTTCGGTCCGTGCATAATCCAAACTTTTGGACTGATTTTTTCAAACTTAAAAGTGCCAACATTTTCAATTATCCAAGCGTTTATTAGCGTTGAAAAGCTGAAAATTATCAAAAATATTATTTTTTTCATAACTGTTTTTGCTTAAAAATATTAGCATTATAATAGCATAAAATGTTGGAAATATGATGAAAATGAAAATGAAATATGGAATTGCGGAAAACCGGCTGCAAGTAGCATTACAGCTGCTGCAAGTGTTTTTGGTGGGGCTGACAATCGGCATGATGAGAATTGTGGTGCCGGGGCTGGCGAGTGCTGAATTTGGTTTGGCGGGGCAGCAGTTTCTGTTGCTGACTTCGTTTGTGGTGGTTTTCGGCGTGGTTAAAGCGATTATGAATTTAGTGGCAGGGCGGCTGAGTGATATTTATGGGCGGCGGCGGATTTTGATTGCTGGCTGGCTGATTGCTGTGCCGATTCCGCTGATGATTTTGCTCTCGCCGAGCTGGAATTGGATTATTGCTGCCACTTTTTTATTGGGCATAAATCAAGGGCTGTGCTGGTCTATGACGATAAATAGTAAATTGGATTTGGCGCGTTCGGAGCAAAAAGGCTTGGTGAATGGAATTAATGAATTTGCCGGATATGCAGCTGTGGCAGTGGCTGGAGTGGCAACTGCTTATTTGGTTGAAGCGTTTGGAGCGCGGCAGGGACTATTTATATTTGGTCTGGTGGTAATAATTTTCGGCTTGGCATCGGCGATTTTTTGGATAAAAGAAACCTTGCCGTGGGCAAAATCAGGCGAAATTAATGGTAAATTTACAACAAATAAAACTCTTTTCCAACTGTTTATTTATGCCAGCTGGCGTGATAAAATTTTGTTTTCGCTCAATCAGGCGGGGCTGGTGGAGAAATTTACCGATGCGATGGTTTGGATATTTTTGCCGGTATTTTTGCTTGCTAAGGGCTTGAGTTTGATTCAAATTAGCATTATTATTTCGGCGTATGCGTTGGTCTGGGGCGGCTTGCAATTAGTCACCGGGCCGCTCTCAGATTCCATTGGACGAAAGGGTTTGATTGTCGGCGGAATGTGCTTATGTGGCTTGGGTTTGCTCGGTTTTCCATATACTAATAATGTGTTTTTATGGGCGCTGGAGGCAAGTATTATGGGCGTGGGAATGGCAATGCTTTATCCGACTCTCGGGGCGGCAGTGGCTGATTTTGCACCGGCGACTGAGCGTGGAACTCTGCTGGGAATTTACCGTTTTTGGCGTGATTTTGGTTACGCCGTGGCAGCCCTGATTTTAGGCTCAGTGGCGCAGTGGAGTGCGGAATTAACAGCACCATTTTTGCTGGCAGCTGCGTTGATGATTGCCTCTGGATTGATAGTTTTAATAATATTTCCACAACAAAAATAGGATTAATTATGCGTAAAAAACCAACTATTTTGAGCGTTAAAACCATTGCTACCACGAGGGTTTTTAACATTGAAAAAATGCAGCTTGAGTTTGCAAATGGCACTCGCCGAGAATATGAGCGCCTCAAGCCGCCGGGGAATGGGGCGGTTTTGGTGATTCCGATGCTAACTGACGACACCGTGCTGATGATTTATGAATATTCTGGCGGCACTGAGAAATACGAACTCGGCTTGACAAAGGGCAAAATTGATGCCGGCGAGACTCCGCTTGAGGCGGCTAATCGGGAGCTGATGGAGGAAATCGGCTATGGTGCAAAGCGGCTAAAACTCATTAAAACTATGACTTTAGCGCCGGGCTATCAGTCAAATTTTACTCATATTGTGCTGGCGCAGGATTTGTATCCGGCGAGTGCAAAGGGCGATGAGCCTGAGCCTTTGGAGGTGGTTGAGCATAAATTATCTGAGCTGGAAACTCTGGTAAATTCAGCCGATTTGACCGAGGCCAGAAGCATTGCGGCTTTGTATATGGCAAGAGATATTCTTCAAAAAAGTGATTGATATTCCTCAAGAATTTGTTTTGCATTCAAAAAACACGCCGTTTCCAGCGCTTAAATCGGCGTTAAAAAATCCAAATGGTTTGATTGCAATTGGCGGTGATTTGTCCGCCGAGCGTCTGTTAAATGCTTACAAATTGGGCATTTTTCCTTGGTATGGCGAGGGCGAGCCGATTTTCTGGTATAGTCCAAATCCCAGATTAGTAATGACAAAAAAGCGGCTGCATATTTCCAAAAGTCTGCAAAAAATCTTGCAAAGTAATAGGTTTGAAATTCGTGAAAATACTGATTTTACAGCGGTAATTCGGCAGTGCAAAAGTACTAAACGCAAGGGGCAAAATGGCACTTGGATTGATGAAAATATGCTCAAAGCTTATACTAATTTGCATCAAAAAGGCTGGGCGAAATCGGTTGAAATATATGAAAATAACCAATTAGTTGGCGGCTTGTACGGGGTGGCAATGGGCAAAGTATTTTTTGGCGAATCGATGTTTTCTCTTGTCAGTAATGCCTCAAAAGTGGCGCTGGCGCATTTGTTAAATCACACAAATTATCAGCTAATTGACTGTCAGGTGGAAAATCCGCATCTGAAAAATTTGGGGGCATTTAATATAAAACGCACAGAGTTTGTGAAATTATTGGAAAAATTGTTGTAAAATGAGGTTTTTTAATAAGTGAGGTTGTTATGAATAAGTTAGTCAAATTAGTAGTATTGGGCTTTGTGATTATTGGAATTTCTGCTTGCGGCCAGACCGGCGATTTAACCAGAGGCGATAATATGTCATTGCCGAAAACGCTAACAGAAACAGGCATTTCGCCTTATAGATCTAAGTAATTTTAGTTGGTTTTTTGGCTAAATTTTTGGGGTAATTTTGATATTTACGCCAAGAATTTAGCCATTTTTAAATTACATAAAAGTTAGATTTATTTAATCAAATACTTTTGAGTTTTTCCTACCAAAACCAAATATTATTTGCTGAATCTGTTGCAGTAACAGACTTAGTGGCAGCTTACGGCTCGCCGCTGTATATTTATTCACGCTTGGAAATTGAGCAAAATTACCAAAAATTTGACTCAGCATTTGGCAAGCATCCGCACCTGATTTGCTACGCTGTTAAGGCAAATTCCAATTTAGCAGTTTTAAACACTTTGGCAAATCTCGGCTCAGGCTTTGATATTGTCTCAGAAGGCGAGCTGCAAAGGGTTTTAGCGGCCGGCGGCAAGGCAGAAAATTGCGTGTTTTCAGGTGTGGCAAAAACCGCTCAAGCCATCAAATTTGCATTGGAAAAAAATGTGCGTTGCTTGAATGTAGAATCAGCCGCTGAATTAGACAGAATTGAGGCTGTGGCCCGCTCATCAGGCATCTCAGCGCCAATTTCCATTCGTGTAAATCCAAATGTTGATGCTAAAACTCATCCATATATTTCCACTGGTTTGCAGGAAAATAAATTCGGAGTTGAAATTGAAGCTGCAATCGCTTTGTATCAGCGGGCACAGGACTCCAAATTTCTGCAAGTGCAAGGGCTGGATTGCCATATCGGCTCGCAAATTACAGAGGTTTCGCCGTTTTTGGATGCGTTAGATAAATTACTAATTTTGCTGGAAAAACTCAAAGCTAAAGGCATTCAAATTACTCATTTGGACTTAGGCGGCGGCATCGGAATTCAGTATGAAAATGAGCAAACTATTGAGATAAAAGCCTATGTTGATAGCGTTTTGAGCAAGGTCGGCGAGTTGGAAATCATCTTAGAACCGGGGCGGGCAATTGTCGGTAATGCCGGAATATTTGTAACAAAAGTTGAATTCCTCAAGCAAAATTCCAAGCACTCATTTGCAATTGTCGATGGGGCAATGAACGATTTTTTACGCCCCAGTTTTTACAATGCCTACCACCAAATTTTGCCGGTAAATCAAGCCTCAAGCGGCATACAAGCCAACTGGGACATAGTCGGCCCGGTATGCGAAACCAGCGATTTTTTAGCCAAAAACAGAAATTTAAACTTGGCACAAGGCGATTTTTTAGCGCTAATGGCAGCCGGCGCCTATGGCAAAAGCCACAGAATGCACCAAAATATCAAAATTATCCCAATGTTTTTTGAGTGTTGAAAATGCCTTATCAATGCTTGCATCCGTTGCTACATCGCACTCAATAGTAATATTTGAATTG
>JAAOIF010000032.1 GCA_015163925.1 Candidatus Thioglobus sp. | reverse complement strand
TGTCAATTTTGATTTTGGGCTTGATAATGGCTTTTTTAAACAAAAAATCCTAATTCAAATCAGACCTGTGAAATGCAAGAAAATCAATTGCTTGAAAGGATAGCGCAAACTCTCAGCCGAGCAAATATTGCAAATAACAAGCGTTTAGTTCGGCATAAATCAGCCGCTGAGTTGGCGGAAATTCTTAATTTAGAGCAAAAATCTGAGCAAAATTGGGAGCAATTATTCGCTTGGGTGGAGCAATATTTGGAGTATTCGCCGAACACCGCTCATGCTAATTTTGCTAATCGGATGTGGTCTGGGGCGAATTTGCCCTCACAGCTCGGCGAGGTGGTGGCAGCGATTAGTAATACTTCGGCTTGCACTTTTGAATCTGCGCCGATTGCTACTTTGATGGAAACTTATATGCTTGAGCAAATGCTTGAGATTGCAGGCTTTGAAAATGGCGAAGGGCAGATGACGACCGGCTCGTCAAATGCAAATATGATTGCGATGATGGTGGCGCGAAATCAGGCGGCTAAATCGGCAAAACAGCAAGGTTTATTTCAGCAAAAACCACTGTTTGCATTTGTCAGTTCTGAGGCGCATTATTCGCTTGATAAGGCGGCAAATATTTTAGGCATCGGCACTGAAAATCTGATAAAAATCAATACTTTAGAGAATGGCTCAATTGATGTTAAATTGTTGCAAAAAGAGATTAAAAAAGTTGAGAAAAATGGCGGAATAGCGTTTTTTGTCTGTGCTACTTTAGGCACTACCGTGCGCGGCGCGTATGACAATATTGAGGATTTGGCAAGGCTTAGAAATCAGCATAATTTCTGGCTGCACGGCGATGGCGCTTGGGGCGGGGCTTTGATTATGAATGAAAAACTTAAAGCTAAATTCCTGTCCGGAATGGAAAAATTAGACTCTTTCACGATGGATTTTCACAAAATGTTAGGCACTAATTTAATGTGTAATTTTTTGCTTTTGAGGCAGAAAAACTTGCTCTCTTGCACTTGTGCTGACGGCGATAATAGTTATATTTTTCGCCAAAAACAAATGGATTTAGGCATTTCGTCTTTGCAATGCGGCCGGCGAGTAGATAGTTTAAAATGGTTTTTGGATTGGAAATTCTACGGCAAGTCTGGATTTTCTCAGCGGGTTGAAAATTATTATCAATTAGCAGTGTTTGCCGCAGATTTTATTAATGAAAATAAGGCTTTGGAAATGGTCTCAGAGCGGATTTCATTGAATTTGTGTTTTGTTTTTAAAGCTGCAAATCCAAATGAATTTAACCAAAAATTACGCGATACTTTGCTGGAAAATGAACAAGCCCTGCTGGCTTTGGCGTATGTTGGAGAGGCGCTGGTTTTTCGGCTGCTAATCGCAAATGTCAAGCTGAATGAGGCAAAATTAGTGGCACTTTTAAATGGCTTAATTGCAACTGGAAAACAATTACAAAAGTATGCTTAAAGAAATTCAAAATTATGCCTATCAGCATCCGCTGGATTTTAACTTTACTAAATTGTGTGATTTGTTGGCGCAAGAGAGTTACGATTTGGCGGAAATTCAGATAAAAACATTGATAAAACAAGTGGATTTTGCCGCCCTGCCTTTTGCCAAAAATAGTTACAGCAGAAGTGTTATTATTAATAATCAAAATTATTGGCTCGGGCTGCTGAACTGGGACAAAGGCGCTACGACAAGGATTCACGGGCATCCGCAGCAGGCTTTTGTGTATGTGATTTCTGGCGGTCTGCGGTGTAAAAATTTCAGCAAAACGCCTTTGGTTGAGCTTGGAAAAAGTAAATTAGAACAAGGGCAATACCGTTATAACAAGGGAATTGAGGGCAAAATGGACAATTATATTCATCAAATTAGTGCCGGGGCGCCGAGCGTGAGTTTGCATTTTTATTCAGACGACCCGATTAAGGGAGAAGTTTTTGACCTTTAGGCTGATTTTTTACTATATTGCTTGGTCGGTGCGGCTTGGCATTCCGCCTTGGTATTATTTTCAGATTAATGCCGAGTGGTTTAATCGCCAAAAAGGCTTTTATTCCAAAATTGATATGGACGCAAATATCCCTTTAAAATGGCGTTTGCAGCAAGATTATTTGGATAAAAATAATCCGCCGCAGGATTTTCCGGTGTTTCTAAAACCCGAATGGGGGCAAAATTCTAACGGTATTTTTAGGCTTGATACGCTTGCTGATTTTATGAATTTTGATGATAAAAAAAGCAAAATTCCCAATATAATTCAGCAGGCAGCGCCTGAAATTAATGAGTTTGAGATTTTTTATATTCGTGATGCCGACAAGCAAAAAAATCTGATTACTTTGACAATTACGCAATCTATTAACCGTTCAGATGAGCGTTTTCCGATTAATAATATTAATAATAAAAATGTGATTTATCGTGATTGCACGGCGGATTTTAGCGCTGATGAGCTGGCTAAAATTTGCACTCATTTACAAGAATTGCCCAATTTTCGCATCGCTCGGGTGGGGCTTCGGACTAATTCTAAAGCCGATTTAATTGCAGGACTTTTTCATATTATTGAGGTCAATTTGTTTGCCCCTTTTCCGATTAATTTATTGGATAAAAATATTAGTAATAAGTCCAAATATGCTTTCATAAAAGGCAATATGCGCCATTTGGTTCGGGTCAGTAATACTACTCCGAGGCAACATTTCAACCGTTTAGTATTCTTCAAAAAAATCATAAAACATTACCAATCAAAAGTCGTATGAGGCATTTTTTGCATTGGTTTTTATCACGATTTTTTCTATCCGGTTGCTCAGATTACAACCCACTTTCGGTGCGCCGTGCCTGTCGGAGTAAGGCTCAAGCCCGTCAAGCTTTTGCGGATAATAATTTGCCTTATGCGCAAGGTTGTAAATTTTTCAATCCTGTTAAAGCCTTTGATTTCGCTAAAAAACAAGGATTTCCATTAGTAATAAAACCAAATGTCGGCGGATTTTCTCGGGGCGCATATTTTCCGATTGAGACAAAAAATCAACTTTTTAAAGCAATTATTGGCGCTAAAAAATTCTGGCCAGTTAGTATTATTGAGAAATATTTACTTGGCAAAAACTACCGTGTGGTAATGACTAAATTTGGCGTAATGTCAGTCCTCAGGCGCTATCCGCCGTTTGTGATAGGTGATGGAAAACTTGCCATTAACGCTTTAATTGACGCTGAAAACACCATCAGGCAGCGGCTGAAATTATCGCCTATTACCCAGCCGATACCCAAAAATTCTGCCATTAAAAAACACCTAAAACAACAAAAAATGAGCCTTGATTTTGTGCCAGATTTTGGTAATAAAATTTATTTACAGCATAAAATATCGCTAAAATTAGGCGGCAGTATTGAGCTGATTGATAAGCAAAAATTGAGTAAGAAAAATAAGCAAAAACTCAAGCAAATACTGGATTTTTTTGATGCTAATATTTTGGGAATTGATGTGATTTGTGAAAGCGGAATTGAGGTGGATTTTGATAAGCAAAACTGTATTTTTTTAGAGCTAAATTCACGCCCATTTTTGCCTTTGCACGACAATCCCAGATACGGAAAATCTGATGATTTATCCGATTTTTATCAGCAATTAAACGAGTTGGAAATTACCGATAATGCAAAATATTAATAAAAAAAGATTGTTTTATATATTTATTTTAGCCAATATCGGCTTGCTGATTTATGCCTATTCGCAAGAGGATTTTCTCAGTCCGGAGATGATAAAATCACTTCTCACCAGCCAGTATTTTCTGCTGACTTATCTGGTATTTATTTTGATTTTGATAGTGCGTGGGCTGACTTTAATTCCGGGCACGGCGTTCATAATTACTGGCGTGTATTTGTTTTCAACTTGGCAAGTTTATTTGGCAATTCAGGCCGCGATTATTTGTTACTGTTTGCTGATTTATAATTTTTCTCACAAGGTGAATTTCAAAATTCCGCAAAAGATTTTGGACTATGAGGAAAGGATAAAAAACAAGCAAATTCCGATTATTTTTGCCCTCTGTTTCATTCCCTGATCCTACCTTTGTTGCTGCCCCTACTGCACTCAAAGCCGTTGCTACCGGCACGGCGAATGAGGTCCGAATTTCTTGGGATGCGGTTGGCACCAGCACCTATACTTTATATCAAACCACAGATAATTTATCCGGATTTGAAAATGGCAATCCTGATAATTTAGCAGCAGCCACTCCAGCGCCAACTTGCACTGATGCTGGCACGGCGACCAGTACTACCATAGTTTTAAGCGATGCCGCCACAAATTATTTTTTGGTAACTGCCACTGATGGGACAATCCAATCCTTTACCTCCGCCGCACAGACCGCTGCCACAGCCCATAGTTTTGAGTTCGGCACTGCTACTGGCACGGCAAGCACAGTCTGGATGGATAGAAATCTCGGCGCCGAGCAAGTAGCCCCGGCTAAATTGGCGCTGAGGGTGTAAATATCAGCCAAATACATTGAAACTGGGTCTTTGATTGCGCCTAAATCCCAAGCTGTGGTTGGGCTGACGGGGCCCATAATTACATCAACTTTTTTGAATGCTTGGGCAAAATCATCAGTAATAAGGTGGCGAGTTTTTTGCGCTTTGAGATAATATTCGTCATAATATCCGGCGGACAAAGCGTAAGTTCCAATCATAATTCGGCGCTTGACTTCCTCGCCAAAACCCTCGGTGCGAGAGCGTAAATACAAGTCTTCCAAGTCTTTTGGATTTGCCGCCCGATGCCCAAAACGCACGCCGTCCATCCGCGATAAATTAGACGAACATTCGCACGGGGCGACTATGTAATAAGTTGGAATTGCGTATTTGGAATTGGGCAAAGAGACCTCTTGCACCTCAGCGCCCATGCCCTCAAACCCTTTCACAGCAGCCATTATCTCGGCGGCAACGGCAGAATCCAAGCCATCAGAAAAAAATTCTTTGGGCAAACCAATTCGCAAACCCTTGATGGAATCTTGCAAATTTTTAGTGTAATCTGGGGCTGCTTGCTCGGCGGAAGTGGAGTCTTTTGCGTCAAATCCAGCCATCGCATTTAGCACTAAAGCCGCGTCCTCTGCGGTTTTGGTCATCGGTCCGGCTTGGTCGAGGCTGGAGGCGTAGGCAATTATTCCATAGCGTGAAACCCTGCCGTAAGTGGGTTTTAGCCCAGTGATACCGCAGAGGCTGGCGGGTTGGCGAATTGAGCCGCCGGTGTCAGTGCCAGTGGCAAAACAGCTCAAACCCCCTGCCACCGCTGCTGCCGAGCCTCCGGACGAGCCGCCGGGCACTTTTTTAGCGTCCCAAGGGTTAAGAGTTTTGCCAAAATATGAATTTTCAGTGGTTGAGCCCATCGCAAATTCATCCATATTTGCCTTGCCCAGCATCACCAAATCAGCCTGATTAAGCCGGTGGCTGACGGTGGAATCGTAAGGCGAAATGAAATTATCCAGCATTTTCGAGCCGGCAGAAGTCTTAACCCCTTTGCTGCAAAAAATATCCTTATGGGCATAGGGAATGCCAGTCAAAATGCCGCTTTTGCCTTGTGCGATTTTGTCATCCGCCGCCTGTGCCTGTGCCAGCGCCAACTCAGCAGTAACGGTAATAAATGCGTTTAAATCAGATTTTTCAATCCGCCGCAGATAATTTTGCGTCAGCTCAACGCTGGAAAATTCCTTATTCCTAAGCCCTTCAGCCAGCTCAACAATGGTTTTAGTATGCATTATTCAATCACAGTCGGCACCAAATAATGGCGTTTTTCCGTTTTCGGGGCGATGGATTGAAACAATTCGGACTGGTCTTTTTCGCTTACTTCATCGGCGCGCAGGCGTTGTGTCATCTGCAAAGGGTGCGCCATCGGGGATATTTTTGAGGTGTCAGCAGTTGCTAATTTTTCGGCTAATTGCAAAATATTATTCAAGTCGGCGGCGGTTTTTTCCGACTGTCCGTCAGCAATTAAAAGCTTTGCCAAATATGCGATTTGCTTGAGTTCTGGCTCATCAATCATAGAAATTCTTCAATTATTTTATGCAAATTATCAGGCTGATAATCGTTAGTAATAAAGGCTTGCCCCAATTTTTTCAGCAAAATTAGACGCATTTTGCCAGCCACTGATTTCTTATCAACAAGCATCGCTTTGGTGAAATCTGTGATTTTTATTTTACTGTTAATCTCACACGGCAAATCTGCTTTTTTGCACAAATCCGCCACTTGAGCCACCTCGTCAGCGCTCAAATGCCCCTCCAGCATTGATAATTTAGCCGCCATCAGCATTCCGATAGCAATCGCCTCGCCGTGCAAAAGTTTGCCATAACCCAAAGTATTTTCCAGCGCATGCCCAAAAGTATGCCCCAAATTCAGCAGCACCCGGCGGCCAGATTCCAGCTCGTCAGTCGCCACAATTTCCGCCTTATCAGCGCAAGATTGATAAATCGCCTGAGCCAGCAAATCCTTGTCCCGAGCCATCAACGCCGGCATATTTTGTTGTAAAAATTGCAAAAACTTAGCATTCCCAAGCAGCCCATATTTTATCACTTCAGCCATTCCAGCCGCATACTGGCGGGCTTCCAGCGTATCCAAAGTGTTAATGTCAATCAGCACACATTGCGGCTGATGAAACGCCCCAATCATATTTTTGCCCAGCGCGTGATTTACCCCAGTTTTGCCGCCCACGCTGCTATCAACAGTCGCCAAAAGCGTGGTCGGAATCTGCACAAAATTCACCCCACGCTGATAACTCGCCGCCGCAAAGCCAGTCATATCGCCAATAACTCCGCCGCCGAGAGCAATCAGAGTGCAAGTCCTATCAAACTTCTCCGCCAGCAAAGCATCAAAAATCAGGTTCAAAGTCTCCAAATTTTTATACTTTTCGCCATCCGGCAAAATCACATTTTTCACCGAAAATCCACCCAGCAGCGCCTCCACTTTCGCCAAATACAGCGGCGCCACCTTAGTATTACTGACAATCATCACCTGCCTGCCGCTAATATGTTTGCTCAAAAAATCCGCCTGCAGCAGCAAATCCCGCCCAATATAAATCGGATAAGACTTCTCATTAAGCTTTAGGTTCAGTGTTTTCATAGGTTGCATTTTTGGCATAATTATTTATTTTAGATGATTTTTTTTTAAGCAAACTCGCGTTTTTCGCCTTTGCCATCAACATTTTCAATACATCTGGGGCAGAGTTCTGGGTGAGTTTTGTTGCCGATATTTTCACGGTGATGCCAGCAGCGGGTGCATTTTTGATTCTCAGATTTACTAATTTTAAAACTCAGAGTGTCATTTATTGGAATGCTGTCGGCTGGTTTATTTTTGAAATTATGCAAATTCGCCTCCGAAACCACAAACACAAAACGCAGCTCAGAGCCCAATGATTCAAGCAAATTCTGCCAATCGCCTTGACAATAAAAATCAATATTTGCCTCTAAAGACGAGCCGATAATTTTCTCATTTCGCAATTCTTCAATGCGTTTTCTGATGGATTTATTAATGTCTTTTATTTGATTAAATAAATTCACGGCTTGAAAATTAGCAATATTTTCGCCTGAATTTGGCTTTGTGTATTTTGAAAATTCGTCCAATCCGGCATAAAATTCGCCCTCCAAAAAGATACTTTTTTCTGGCTGATGAGGCATAAATTGCCAAATTTCCTCAGCGGTAAATGACAAAATCGGGGCAATCCAGCGCACCATCGCTTGGGAAATATGATACAAAGCCGTTTGCGCAGACCGCCGTGCAATAGAGTTTTTCTGGCAAGTGTATTGGCGGTCTTTGATAATATCCAAATAAAATCCGCCGAGGTCATTTGTGCAAAAAATCATAATATTTTTGACCACATTATGAAATTCATATTTATCATAAAAACCATTTTTATTTGCAATTTGCTGCTGAAAAATATTAGCTTTGCCGACAATCCACTGGTCCAAAACCAACATTTTATCCGCCTCCAGCAAGTGTTTTTCCGGCTCAAAATCAAACATATTTGCCAGCATAAATCGCATAGTATTGCGGATTCTGCGGTATGAGTCCGCCGAGCGCTTGAAAAATTCATCACTTACCGTCATCTCGCCGGTGTAATCGGTTGAAGAAATCCACAAACGCAAAATATCTGCGCCCAAATTATTCACAACTTTCTGCGGACTCATCGTATTTTTAAGCGATTTTGACATTTTTTTGCCGTCTTTATCAACGGTAAAACCATGAGTCAAAACCTGCTTGTAAGGGGCTTTGCCGTTCATTGCTACTGCCGAAATCAGCGAGGATTGAAACCAGCCGCGGTGCTGGTCTGAGCCTTCCAAATACAAATCTGCCACAGCGGATAATTCCTGCCGCTGCGCCAAAACTGCAAAATGACTTACCCCTGAATCCAGCCAAACATCAAGTGTATCAGTGGTTTTGTCGTAATCGTTTGCTTTGTCGCCGAGAAAATCTGAAGTATCGGCCTCAAACCACGCTTCAATGCCGTTTTGCTCAATTTTATCGGCGATTTTGGCGAATAAATCTGGCGTTTCCGGATGCAATTCGCCAGTCTGTTTATGCACAAAAAGCGTAATCGGCACGCCCCAACAGCGCTGGCGAGAAATGCACCAGTCCGGACGATTTTCCACCATTAATTCAATGCGTTTTTTGCCCCAATCCGGAATCCAATTAACCTTAGAAATTTGCGCATTAACGCTATTTCGCAAGCCATTTTGCTGCATAGAAATAAACCATTGCGGCGTTGCCCGGAAAATCACCGGAGTTTTATGCCGCCAGCAATGAGGGTAAGAATGCTGCAAATCTTG
>JAAOIF010000031.1 GCA_015163925.1 Candidatus Thioglobus sp. | reverse complement strand
TGCTGAATTTATTGGTCAATTTCTGCCAGCTGCAAATCAGGAAAATTTAAGCCTTAAAGCACTTTCAAAAACTGGCGAATTAAAAACTTTAAAGCTGAATTTAAGCGGCGATTTTCTGGGTAATGCTTTGACCAGCTGCAAAACAGGGCAGAATTTTGCCCGTGAGATTTGGATAATTGCTCAAAACTGATGAGGTGATGATGGCAATAATCAATGTTTTTTACCACCTCATCGAGCAGCTGATTATCCGCTGACTGCCCCAAAATTAGCATTGATTTTCCGATTAAAACCCTTGACTCAATCGGCGAAATCAGGCGTTTTGAAGTATTAGTAAAAATTTGCAAATAAGTGTTTTGCAAAAATTGCTGATATGAAAATATTTTGGGTAATTTAGAGTTGCCTTTTTGCTGCTGCCAAGTTTTTTTCAACGCCAAAACTTGACGATTATTGGCTGAAATAATAGTCTCAGCCGCTGTTAAATTAGCAAGATTTGCGTTAATCCACATAGCCAAAAAAAGTGTTAAGCCTTGCTGCTAAAGCCTCTACGCCTTGTTTTTTGAGGGCAGAAAATAATTGCACTTCAACAAATGGATATTTTTTTATAGCGCTTTCCACTTGCAATTTAGCATTGCTGACAGCGCCTTTTTTCAGCTTGTCGGATTTTGTTAATAATATTTGAGTTGGCAAATTTACCCCCACGCACCAGTCCAACATCATCTGGTCAAATGGGGTCAGCGGGCGGCGGCAATCCATTACTAACACTGCGCCGGAGAGGCATTTGCGCTGGGAAAAATATTCACTCATATTTATATGCCATTGTTTTTTGACTTTTTCTGGCACTTTTGCAAAGCCATAGCCGGGCAAATCAACCAAACGGCGGTTTTTATCAAGTGTAAAAAACACCAAATGCTGCGTCCGTCCGGGCGTGCGAGAGACTTTTGCAAGCTTTTTTTGCTTGGTCAAAGTGTTAATAGCACTTGATTTTCCTGCATTTGAGCGCCCAGCAAAAATCACTTCAAAGCCCTCATCCGGCGGACAGCCCTTTAGCGCCGGGCAGGAAAGTAAAAATGCGGCTTGCTGATAAATTTTATTCATTGCTAATAAAAATAAGTATAATAACTCGCTGATATAGTTTTACATTTTAGGGCATTTTAATTTTAAATAAGGAGTAAGAAATGAAAAAAATAGCATCAGTTGTAATTGGATTAACACTCACAGCCTCGGCGGCAATCGCTGACGGTAAAGCAGATTATGCGGCATTAGGTTGCGCTGGTTGCCACGGGGCTGCTGGAATATCTGCCTCACCAATCTGGCCAAATCTTGCCGGACAAAAAGCCGCTTACACAGTTAAGCAGCTGAAAGCTTTTCAATCAGGCGCTCGCAAAGATGCCAGTATGGCGGCATTAGCGGCATTAGCTAAAGGCAAAGAGCAAGCAATTGCTGATTATTTAGCTGGATTATAAAAACCTTTTTTGCCTTGCGCAAAATTTTAAAACCTTCAAGCCTTTGTATTTTCAAAGGCTTTTTTACTTTGTAAAAAAACTAATTATGACTAAAATTTCCTCTATTTTTGCAATGATTTTTGCAATGATTTTTTCAATTTCTGGCACAACTCTTGCCTCTGGCGATGTCGCAAAAGGCAAGGCAAAAGCACAAACTTGTATCGGTTGCCACGGCGTTGGCGGCAATTCTGTTGTGCCAAATTTTCCAAAATTAGCCGGACAAAATCAGGGCTATTTGTTAAAACAGCTGCAGGATTTTAAATCTGGAAATCGTTTTGATGCCGTCATGAAAGGCATAGTAACGCCTCTGACCGATGCTGATATGAATAATTTGGCGGCTTATTATGCACAGCAAACGCCGATTAACAGCCCGGTGAAACGCAGTGATGACTTTGTTTTAGGGCAAAGTATTTATCGTGGTGGCAAAAAAAATGACGGCGTTACCGCTTGCATTGCTTGCCATGGGCCACGGGGAAAAGGCATTCCATCGGCGAATTTTCCGGCGTTGTCCGCACAGCATTCGGCTTATGTTATCAAGCAGCTTAAAGATTTTCGCCAGCACTCAATTAATGAGCAAACTGGTGATTCAAAACCCAGCAGAACCAACGATTTTGAGGGGGTGATGATTAACTTTATCAAAAGTTTAACCAATGTGGAAATCAATGCTGTGGCGAGATATATTGCTGGTTTGCATTAAATTTTTCAAGCGATTATGCAAATTTCATTAGCAAAATTAGACGGTCTGAAAAGGACTTTGACCGTTGAATTGCCGGCTCAAACTTTCAAGCAAAAGTCGGATAAAATTTTGCAAAAAATGTCTCCGAGCGTTGCTATTAATGGATTTAGAAAAGGCAAAGTGCCGCTGGCGGTTTTGCAGCAGCAATTTGGCGAAAAGGCAAACTCGGATGCGGTGAATGAAATTGTGAATGAAACTTTGGTTGAGGCTTTGCAGCAGGCGAAAGTGACCCCGGCGGAGCGTCCAGAAATCACCAAAATTGACTCAAATAATAAGGATAATTTTTCTTACACTGTGGCTTTTGAGATTTATCCTGAGGTCAAAGTGGCTAATTTTTCCAAGCTGAAAATTGAGCAATTTGAGGTGGAAATCAGCCCATCTGATGAGGAGAAAACCTTAAATGAATTGCTTGAAAAATCAACAAAATATACTCCGGTGAAGCGAAAATCTGTTCTGGGAGACCAAATTAGTGTTGATTTTAAAGGCACAATTAGTGGCGTGGAATTTGCCGGCGGTGATGCCAAAGATTTTAAATTAGTACTGGGCAAAGGCGTTATGATTAAAGGCTTTGAGGACGGTTTGCTGGATGCGTCCGCCGAGCAAAAACTCAGCTTAGATTTGGATTTTCCAAAGGATTATCATTCGGCAGAATTGGCTGGCAAGGCTGTGAATTTTGCCATCACAGTAAATGAGATTTCTGCCCCTAAAGTGCCAAAATTAGATGATGATTTTGCTAAGAAATTTGGCGAAAAAGATATTCAAACTTTGAAAACTAATCTGCAAAAACAGCTGCGCCTTGAGGCTGACGCGCGGATTGCTAATCAAAATAAAGAGGCGATTTTTACAGCCTTATTAGCGGCAAATGATTTTGCTGTGCCGCAAGCAAGTATTGATAATGAGGCGCAGAATTTACTCCAAGAAATGAGCGCACGGCTGCAGCAGCAAGGCCTGCCGGCGGATAATAAATTGCCGGCTTCAACTTTTAACCCTGAGGCAAAACGCCGAGTTATGTTAGGTTTGCTGATTGCACAAATCGCCAAAGAGCAAAAATTCACCGCCAGCAAGGCACAAATTGATGAAAAATTAATAGCAATGTCACAAAATTATGGCGCTGAGGCGCAGAAAATGATAGACTATTACAACGAAGATGCCTCCAGACTTTCAAGTATTGAATTATTAGTGGTGGAAAAAATGGTGCAAGAGGCGATTTTAGCCAAGGCAAAAGTTAGTATTAAGAGTAAAAAATTTGATGAAATAACTGGAAAATAGGCGAAAAAAAATGGATATAAAAAACCTAAATCAAGTGCCGATGGTAATTGAGCAATCCTCCAGAGGCGAGCGGGCGTATGACATTTACTCCAGATTGTTAAAAGAGCGGGTGGTGTTTTTGGTCGGTCCGGTTGAGGATTATATGGCAAATGTGGTGGTCGCCCAATTGTTGTTTTTGGAGTCGGAAAATTCCGCAAAAGACATTCACCTCTACATCAATTCGCCGGGCGGTTCGGTCTCAGCCGGCTTGGCAATTTATGATACTATGCAATTTATCAAGCCCGATATTTCCACTCTTTGCATCGGTCAGGCGGCAAGTATGGGGGCGTTACTACTGAGCGCTGGCACTAAGAAAAAACGCTCTGCTTTGCCGAATGCAAAAGTGATGATTCACCAGCCACTTGGCGGATTTTCTGGGCAGGCAAGTGATATTGAAATTCACACAAAAGAGATTTTGAAGGTCCGAGAAAATCTTAATTTTATCCTCAAAAATCATACTGGTCAGAGCCTTAAAACCATCCAAAAAGACACTGATAGAGATAATTTTATGTCGGCTGATGAGGCGAAAAAATACGGTCTGATTGATAAAGTTTTCAAGCGGCGGTAAGGCTATGGCAGATATTAAAAATGAAATTTATTGCTCATTTTGCGGCAAATCCAAAAGCAAAGTTGGGCGTTTAATTGCCGGTCCGGGCGTTACGATTTGCGATGAATGCACCGAATCTTGCTATGATTTAATCACTCAGCAAACCTCTAATGAGGCCAGCAAATCACAGCAAGATTGGGATTATACTCCGCAGCAATTACTTGACTTTTTGAATGAATATGTGATTGGGCAAAATCACGCTAAAAAGGTGCTGGCGGTGGCGGTTTACAACCATTACAAACGCCTGCAAAACGACTATATTGCTAATGAAGTTGAGCTGGATAAATCCAATATTTTGATGATTGGGCCGACCGGTTCTGGCAAAACTTTGCTGGCTCAAACTTTGGCTCGGCTGCTCAATGTGCCTTTCACAGTTGCCGATGCCACCACTTTGACTGAGGCTGGATATGTGGGCGATGATGTGGAAAATGTGATTAAAAATTTGCTTTCCAAATGCGATTTTGACCCTCAGCGGGCGCAGCGCGGAATTATTTTTATTGACGAAATTGATAAAATTTCACGCCGCTCAGACTCCCCCTCAATCACCCGAGATGTCTCTGGCGAGGGCGTGCAGCAGGCGATGTTGAAATTGATTGAAGGCACGATTGCCTCAGTTCCACCGCAGGGCGGGCGCAAACACCCTAATCAGGAAACCATTGATGTGGATACTTCCAAGATTTTATTTATTTGCGGCGGGGCTTTTAACGGCTTGGATAAAATTATCAGCAGACGGGTTGAAACCACAGCGGGCATTGGCTTTGCCGCTAATATTAAAGAGCAAAATCAGGAAAAAACATTGAATGATTTATTCAATTTAATTGAGCCAGAAGACTTGATTAAATATGGCTTAATTCCGGAATTAGTCGGTCGTCTGCCGGTGCAAACTTCGCTGGTTGAGCTGGACGAGGCAGCCCTGATTGAGATTTTGACCAAGCCCAAAAACGCCGTGATTAAACAGTTTCAGCAGATTTTCTTAATGGAAAATGTCAAGCTGAGCGTGCGCAAATCGGCGTTATCAGCCATTGCAAAACTTGCCATTACCCGCAAAACTGGCGCTCGCGGCTTGCGTTGTATTTTGGAAGATTTGCTGCTGGATACGATGTTTGAGCTGCCGGGATATGGCGATGTGGCTGAAGTGGTGATTGACAAGGGCGTGGTTGAGAAGAAAAAATCGCCGCTGCTGATGTATAAATCAAAGCCGAAACGCCAGATTAGCAATGGCAAAAAAATCAAAAAAGCCAGTTAAAAGTAAGCCTCATTGGAATTATTTTAGTTAATAATACTATGAAAAGTGGATGATTTTCATCATTTGCTACTTGAAATCAACGCCACTAAACACTATTTAAACAAATTATTACAAAAAAGGCGCAATGCTAATGGCAAAACAAGACACTCAATTAATTGACCTCACTACCGATAAAGTCCCACTTTTGCCGCTGCGAGATGTGGTGGTTTTTCCGCATACGGTGATGCCGTTATTTGTCGGCAGGAAAACCTCAGTAAATGCTATAACAACGGCGATGGGGACTAATAAATATGTTTTTCTGGTAGCCCAAAAAGACGATAAAGTTGAAGCCCCTGAGAACAAAGATTTGCATCAAGTCGGCACTTTAGCCACGATTTTGCAAATGTTAAAACTGCCGGACGGCACGATAAAAGTATTGGTTGAAGGGGTAAAACGCGCTAAGATTGAAGAATTTTTTACCCTTGATAATCACACTGAAGTAGCCGTCAGCGAGCTGCAATTAGCACCCTTTGATGCGGTTGAAACTAAGGCTATGGTGCGTTTGGCGTTGGATAGTTTTGAGACTTATATTTCACTCAATAAACGCATTCCCGAAGAGGTTTTTAAAGTGCTACAAGACATTGACGATGTGGAGCGTTTTAGCGATGTTATTATTGCGAATCTGAATTTGAAAATTGCCGAAAAGCAATCTCTGCTCAATGGCGATAGCGCAAAAGAGCGGCTGAATAAAATATTAACAGTTTTGCAAGGCGAAATTGATGTGCTGGGAACTGAGCGAAAAATTCAATCTCGGGTGCGAAAACAAATGGATTCCAACCAGCGAGATTATTATTTGAATGAGCAAATGAAATCCATTCAAAAGGAATTAGGGCATGAGGAAGATGACAATAAAATTAAGGAATTGCAGAAAAATATAGAGCAAGCGAAAATGTCAAAAGAGGCGAAAACTAAGGCTAAAAGTGAGATTAAAAAACTCTCCAGAATGTCTTCAAATTCCTCTGACGCTTCAATTATTCATACTTATTTGGAGAATTTATGCTCAGCCCCTTGGCACAAAAAAACCCAAATTAACAAGGATTTGACCAAGGCTCAAGCCATTTTAGACGCCGACCATTACGGCTTGGATAAAGTCAAGCAGCGGATTTTGGAGCATCTGGCGGTGCAAACTCGGGTAACTCATAATAAGGCTAATATTTTGTGTTTTGTAGGTCCGCCCGGTGTCGGCAAAACCTCACTCGGCGAATCGATTGCCCGTGCGGTTAATAGAAAATATGTGCGAATGGCACTCGGCGGCGTGCGTGATGAGGCGGAAATTCGTGGGCATCGGCGGACTTATATTGGCGCTATGCCCGGCTCAATTATCCAAAAAATGCAAAAAGTTGGAGTAAAAAATCCATTATTTTTGCTTGATGAAATTGAAAAAATGGCTTCTGATTATCGCGGCGACCCCTCTTCGGCGATGCTTGAAGTGCTGGACCCAGAGCAAAATCACGCCTTTAACGACCATTATTTAGAGGTTGATTATGACCTCTCGCAAGTGATGTTTGTGGCAACTGCTAACTCGCTGGATTTGCTCCAGCCGCTACTTGACAGAATGGAAGTGATTGAGCTGCCGGGCTACACTGAGGACGAAAAACTGCAAATTGCCAAACGCCATTTAATCAAAAAATCAATGGAAAATAACGGCGTTAAAAGTAGTGAAATTAGATTTACAGATGCGGCGATTTTGGATATTATTCGCTACTACACCCGTGAGGCTGGAGTGCGGAATTTGAACAGAACCATTAGCACAATTTGCCGAAAAGTGGTGAAAGAAGTGGTGCTGGGCAAGCGCAAAACCAAAGCTCATATTTACGCTATAAGCTTGGAAAAATACTTGGGCGTGAAAAAATATCGCTTCGGTTTGGCAGAAGAAAGCAATCAAATTGGCGAAGTAACTGGCTTGGCTTGGACCTCTGTCGGCGGCGATTTGCTTACGATTGAGGCAAGTGCTTACAACGGCAAAGGCAAGCTGAATTACACCGGACAGCTCGGCGATGTGATGCAAGAATCCATTCAGGCGGCGATGAGTGTGGTGCGCAGCCGGACTAAAGAGTTGGGTCTGGCGGATGATTTTCAGACTAAATTAGACATCCATATTCATGTGCCAGATGGCGCTACTCCGAAGGACGGACCGAGTGCCGGCGTGGCGATGTGTACGGCTTTGGTTTCGGTGCTGACCGGTCGGAAAGTCAAAGCGAATGTGGCAATGACTGGCGAAATTACCCTCCGTGGCGAGATTACTCCGATTGGCGGCTTGAAGGAAAAAATGCTGGCAGCACTGCGTGGCGGCATTAAAACCGTGATAATTCCCGATAACAACCAGCGCGAACTCTCAGAAGTGCCGGATAAAATTAAGTCTAAATTAGAGATAATTCAAGTCAAATGGATTGATGAAGTGCTGAAAATTGCTTTGGAAAAGTAGCAAATGCCTAAAAATATAATTCATCATAATGCGTTTGTAACTCGCGATAGGCGTAATCAGCTGAATGGGCATAAGTCAGTGGTGCTTTGGTTTACCGGGCTTTCAGGCTCAGGAAAATCTACTCTGGCTCACTCGTTAGAAGCAAAAATACATCAGCTGGGAGGCGCAACTTTTGTCTTAGATGGCGATAATGTGCGCTATGGATTATCGGCTGATTTGGGTTTTAGTGCTGCTGACAGAACAGAAAATATTCGCCGAATTAGCGCCGTGGCAAAAATAATGTTAGAGGCAGGAATCATTGTAATGACGGCATTTATCAGCCCATTAGAAGCCCATAGAAATATGGCTCGTGGCTTATTTGCAGATGCTGATTTTATAGAAATTTATTGCAAAGCCAGCTTGGAAATATGTGAAAAAAGAGATACAAAAGGGCTGTATAAAAAAGCCCGAGCCGGTGAAATTAAAAATTACACTGGCATAAATTCCCCTTATGAAATCCCAGTTAATCCAGAATTAATCATAAATACTGAGCTTGAAGATTTGGATAATTCTGTCTTAAAAATCATAAAATTCTTGCAAAATAAAAATATTTTTGATGCCAAATAAAACTAAAAAATATCAATTATTATTGCATATCGGTTTGCCCAAAACTGCATCAACTACTTTGCAACATAATGTTTTTTTCCAATTAGACCAAGCCGGTAAAATTAATTTTTTAAGCAGAAAATCGGCAAATAATATTCTTTATAGTTCAAAAAATATAGACGATTTGAAATTAGAAACCAACAAATTATTAACAACAAATAAGCTAAATGTTTTGAGTAATGAAAATTTTAGTCATTCAGTAAATTATAATTCAGCAGATGTTTTTTGCAAGCTAAAAACTATTTTTGATGACTGTGAAATCAAGCTTTTAGTGTCTTTGAGAAGCCCGATGGATTTTATATTTTCTTATTATGTTGAACAATATTGTTGTAATTTTTATGCTGATAAACAAAATAATAGCTTCCCTGGCGATATGACCCCGATGTTTGAAACTATTATTGAAAAAGTGGCAGCTCCGGAAGTGGATATTTCAGCCCCTTT
>JAAOIF010000030.1 GCA_015163925.1 Candidatus Thioglobus sp. | reverse complement strand
GCCAGCGCCCAATTGAATGTCGCAAATAGTTATTATTACGGCATCGGCACCAGTAAAAATTTGGCGCAAGCCTTGCTCTGGTATGAGAAAGCCGCCGAACAGGATTCCGCCGTGGCACATAAGCTTTGGCTAAATTTTCTGGCTGAGTGCCGCCGCCTTGCGCCATATCGGCTCTGCCGCCGCCTTTGCCGCCGACCTGAGTGGCGACTTGGTTGAGGATTTTGCCGGCTTGATATTTATCGGTTAAATCCTTGGTAACCCCTGCTACCAAAGCGATTTTGCCATCATTTACGGCTGCCAAAACCACCACAGCAGTGCCGAGTTTGTCTTTTAGCTTATCGGCAATATCGCGCAAATCCTTGCCACTCACGCCTTCCACCACGCTTGCGAGCAATTTTATGCCATTTACATCTTGCGCCTGACCGACCAAATCATCGCCCTGATTATTAGCAAGTTGCTTTTGAAAAGTGGCAATTTGCTTCTCCAATGCCTTTTGTGTTTTCAATAATTGTGCCACTTTTTCAGCCGCCTGAGCATTATTTGACTTGGTCATTTTTGCGATTTCAGTAAGACTATTTTCTATTTGCTTGTCAAATTTATACGCCTCAAAGCCGCTCATAGCCTCAATTCTCCGCACACTTGCAGCAATTGCGCCTTCGGAAATAATTCTAAATAAACCAATATCGCCCAAATTTTCCACATGCGTGCCGCCGCAAAGCTCAACCGAAAAATCATTTTTGCCCATAGTCAGCACCCGCACCTCAGCGCCGTATTTTTCGCCAAAAAGTGCTAAAGCGCCCTTTTTCTTGGCAGTTTCAATATTACTAATTTCAGTATGAACCTGAGTATTGCCCAAAATTTTCCGATTTACCATGCCCTCAATTTTGTCCAAATCCGCCTTGCTGATGGCCTCATCAAAGGAAAAATCAAAGCGTAATTTCTCAGAATCGACCAAAGAACCCTTTTGCACAACGCCATCGCCGAGCACATCTCGTAGGGCGGCATGCAGCAAATGAGTGGCAGAATGGTTGCGGGCAATGCGTTTGCGCCGGCGTTTATCAACTTGGCATTCCACCACATCGCCGATTTTCAAAGCCCCAGAATCAACCACGCCGTGATGCTCAAATGCGCCAGTTTTTTGGCTTTGCGTGTCGGCAACAATGAAATTTGCATTTGCATTTGACAATATTCCGGAGTCGCCGACCTGCCCGCCAGATTCGGCATAAAAACTTGATTTCGCTAATATTACAATCGCCTCATCGCCCGCCGCTACGGCATTTACCAGCTTGCCATTCTGAATTATAGATTGCACGCTGGAGGAATTTTGCAGCTGCTGATAACCCAAAAATTCGGTCGCCTCAGCCACTGCTACTGCCTTTTGCGAAGCCTTAAAATCGCCTGCCTGCTGCGCTCGCTGGCGCTGTTTTGTCATCTCAATTTCAAAGCTAATTTTATCAACGCTAAGTCCTCGCTCCCGCGCCACATCAGCGGTTAGGTCAAATGGAAAACCGTAAGTGTCATATAATTTAAACGCCGTTTTGCCACTGATTTTATCGCTTTTCAGAACGCTAATAGCTTCCTCCAAAATCCCCATTCCTTGGTCCAAAGTCTGGATAAATCGCTGCTCTTCGCGCTTTAAAATCTTCTCAACATTTGCCAAATTTTGCTTGAGTTCTGGATAAATATCTTTGGTTTCCAACGCCAAAACCGGCGCTAATTGATAGAAAAATACAGCCTTAATTCCGAGCTTATGCCCATGCCGAATGGCTCGCCGAATAATACGCCTGAGCACATAGCCGCGCCCCTCATTTGCCGGCACTACGCCATCGACAATCATAAAAGCGCTGGAGCGAATATGGTCGGCAATCACCCGCACAGAGGCATTATCGGCTTGGATTTTAGCGTTTTTATCAGTCAGGGCAACAATCGCCTTAATCAGCGCTGCAAAACCATCAGTATCATAATTGTTATTTTTGTGCTGCAACACCGCCGCCAAGCGCTCCAGACCCATTCCAGTATCCACGCACGGAGCGGCAAGCGGCTGCAAATATCCGTCTTCCTGCTTGTCATATTGAGTGAAAACCAAGTTCCAAATCTCAATAAACCTATCGCCGTCCTCATCCGCATGCCCCGGCGGACCACCGGCAATTTCCGCGCCGTGGTCGTAAAAAATCTCACTTGAAGGGCCGCACGGACCGGTATCTCCCATCTGCCAGAAATTGTCTTTTGCCCCGCAGCGAGAAATCCGATTGCGTGGAAAACCAATCTCATTTACCCAAATATTTTCTGCCTCATCATCCTCTTCAAACACGCTAACCCAAAGCTTTTCCGGCGGTAATCCTAGCTCAATTGTTAAAAATTCCCAAGCGAAAGTGATGGCTTCTTGCTTGAAATAATCGCCAAAACTAAAATTTCCAAGCATCTCAAAAAATGTGTGGTGGCGGGCGGTGTAGCCGACATTTTCCAAATCATTATGCTTACCGCCGGCACGCACACAGCGCTGAGATGAGGCGGCACGGGTGTAGGGTTTTTGCTCCACGCCGCTGAAAACATCTTTAAACGGCACCATACCGGCATTTACAAACAATAAAGTTTTGTCATTTTGCGGAATCAGCGAGCTGCTCGGCTCAATCGTATGGCCTTTTGAGGCAAAATAATCTAAGAATTTTTGGCGGATTTCTGCGGTTTTCATCGGTTTTTAGGCTCAACTAAACATTTCAATTAAAGTAGGCTGCCAGATTGATAATGGAATAACGCCGATTTTTTGTTGCAGTCTTTTTTTATCAATGCTACGGATTTGGTCTAATAAAATCTTAGCAGTTTTTTGATTAAAATCAACAATAACACGGCTGGGCAAACTCGCTCCTTTACTGGTCAAGGGGGCAATTAGCACTCGCGGAACTTGCTTATTTAGCACATTCGGCGACACCACCAAACAGGGGCGAGTTTTCTTGATTTCACTGCCAAAAGTTGGGTCTAAATTTACCCAATAAACCTCGCCGCGCCTTACCATTCCCAACCCTCTTGCTCGCTTGGTAATTCAACAAAACCCTCCCAAACATCAATATCTTTTTCTGGCTCATAATATTTCATTGCCTCAAGCCAACCGGCGCGTGGTTTTTTGCTCGGCGGTGCTGGAGATATTATAACTTGTTGATTTTTAATGCTAATATTGGCTGTGTCCTTGAAGCCGGCCTCGCTCAAAAAAGCCGCTGGAATGATTACTCCTTTGGAATTACCGATTTTGCGAATTTGCGTTTGCATATTTTTATCCTTAAATGTTATAACTAAATTATAACAGAAATATCCCCAGCGCCAGTGCGAATAATTTCCACCTTATCGCCGGATAAATCAATTACCGTAGTCGGCTCAGACGGGCAGTAGCCAGCGTTAATAATAACATCCACCCGATTTTCCAGCGCCTCAATCACGGCATTAATATCCAAAAAATCCAGCCCCTTGATAATCAGCGAAACGCTCATCAGCGGCTCATCCAGCGTTGTCAATAATTCCTGCACCACTTTATGATTAGAAATTCGCAAGCCAATAGTCTTTTTTCGCTTATGCAATAGGCGTTTCGGCACATCTCTCGTGCCTTCCAAAATAAAAGTATAAGCGCCGGGCAGGATTTTTTTCAGCAGCCGAAAAGCGTTATTATTAAGTTTTGCATACTCGCCGATATGGGCTAAATCCCGCATCATCAAAGTAAAATCGTGGCGTTTGGACAAATTCCGAATGCTCCGAATCCGCTCCAGCCCGTCCCGATTTCCCAGCGCCGTCCCCAGCGCATAACCAGAATCAGTCGGATAAGCAATCACCGCCCCACTTTTAAGCCTATCTGCCACTTGCCCAATCAGCCGCTGCTGTGGATTTTGCGGATGAATTTCCAGCAAAATCGCCATTAGCGATAATCCACCCTGCCAGTTGTTACCTTGTGCAAAATGTGGCTGATGTAGGTCTGATAAGGCATTCCTTCGTTCATTGCAATGGATTTCAAGCGTTCAATATCATCTTCCAATAATCTAATGCTAATTAATTTCTTTTTAGAAAGTTTTTTTATAGTATCAGCCGCCGCCCCTTTCAAAGAGGCGTTCATTGCCGCCAACTCGTCGCCTTCAAGCTTGCTATATTTATTATTTTCAAAACTTTGCAACAACGCTAATTCCTCTGCGGTTTCAATTTCTGTTTTCATTTTTTACTCCTAAGATATTTTTTAGTTTGCTTTCTACTGGGAAATATTGTCTTCAAAAAATAATCATTTTCATTCTTCACAAAAGGCACCACATAAGCATATCCGCTAATTTCCACAATCAAACAATATTGATTATTAAAGTTTTTACTGGTATTTTTTTCGACACCAAGCAGCTTATTATTGTTAATGCTAACAACCACATTTTCAAAACAAATATTTCTATGCTTTAATAAAAGTTGGTTTTTGCCCTCGTCCCAATTAAAAATCATAGCGGTAATTATATATATATTGTATATAAAATGTTATACATTTACCAATCGCTCCAGATGGCTTTTTTGGGATTAGGCAAAGCCTGCAGGCGGGCAATTTGAATGCGTTGATTTTGCCAGCCGTGATAGTCTGATCCGGCGGATGCTAACAAATTAAATTCGTTTGCCCACTTATCAGATAGGGCAATTTCAGCGGTGCTGCTGCTGCCGGTTACTACTTCTAAGCCATCACAGCCGCAGTTTGAGAGGTCGGCGAGCAGGCGTTTTATTTTAGTATTTGTCATCCGGTAACGCAGCGGATGAGCAAGCACCGCCTGCCCTCCAGCCGAATGAATCCAGCCGATTACTTCATCATAATCTGCCCATTTCCCCTTGACCGAGCCGGGTTTTTTGCCGCTCATAAAACGCTTAAAAACAGTTTTCATATCCTTGCAAACCCCTTCTGCAATTAGCATTTGAGCAAAATGAGTTCTGGTCAGCATATCCGTTTTAGCAATACTTTGAGTTTTCGCCAAAGCATCAACCACTCCAGCGCCGCCCAGCGCCCGGGCTATTTTCTCGCCCCGCAGCCGGCGAAAATCCTGATGCTTTTGAAGTCCGGCTTGCAAAATTGGATTATTTTTATCAATATTTAGCCCGACAATATGAATTGTCATATTTGCCCAAAGTGCTGAAATTTCCACGCCGCAGACCAATTTTACCTCTAATTTATCAGCCTCAATTTGCGCCTCAGCCAGCCCATCGGTGCTGTCGTGGTCGGTCAAAGCAAAAACCTCGCAGCCCTGATTTTTGGCTAATTTCAGCAGTGCGGCGGGGGATAAAACGCCGTCAGAATAATGCGAATGACTGTGTAAATCAATTATAATATTGTTCATAAAAACTGGTTTGTGGCAATTTAATTGCGATATTATACGATAATATTTGCGGCAAAAATCAACTGGAATATGCAAAATTAAGGGCTAAATATGTGCGGAATTATCGGCGGAGTTTGCAAAAATAATATTACTCCAATTTTAATTGATGGGCTGAAACGCTTAGAATATCGGGGCTATGACTCCGCTGGCGTGGTGGTTTTAGGCGCTGATAAGCAGCTTGCACGAGCCAGAAGTGTTGGCAAAGTTGTTAATTTGGAAGATAATATTACTGGCAAAAAACGCCATCTCACCGGGGCTATCGGCATCGCTCACACCCGCTGGGCCACACACGGCGAGCCGTCCTCCCGTAATGCCCACCCGCATATTTGCAATAACAGCGTCAGTGTTGTCCATAATGGAATTATTGAAAATTTCCTCAAGCTCAAAACTCAGCAGCAAAAACAGGGCTACAACTTCACCTCCGACACTGATACTGAGGTCATCGCCCATGGAATTGACCAAGCGTTACAGCAAGATATTTCCTTGCTGGAGGCTACTCAAAAAATGCTCAAAACCCTCAAAGGCGCTTATGCAATCGGCGTGGTTTCAGCCAAGCATCCAGAGCATTTAATCGCCGCCAGAAGTGGCTCGGTGCTGGTAATTGGCATCAGCAAACAGGGCAATTTTATCGCCTCAGACCCGATGGCTTTGCTTGATATTACTAATAATTTTATCTATTTGGAGGAAGGCGATATTGCCGATATTTGCCTTGATTCTATTAGCATTTATGACGAAAATGGCAAGCCGGTTGAGCGGCAAATTAAAACTTCAAAACTCAAGCCCGGACAGATTTCCAAAGGCGATTTTGCTCATTTTATGCACAAGGAAATTTTTGAACAGCCGCAAGCAATTCGTGATACTTTGGAGAGTCGGATTAGCAAAAATAGTGTTTTGCTTGCTGCCTTCGGACCCGACAGCTCGGCGGTTTTTGACAAAATTCAGCAAGTGCAAATCATCGCCTGTGGCACCAGTTATCACGCCGGTTTGGTGGCAAAATATTGGCTGGAGGACATCGCTAAAATCCCCTGTCATATTGAGGTTGCAAGCGAATATCGTTACCGGCATCCGCTGATTTTGGATGATACTTTGTTTGTTACAATTTCTCAAAGTGGCGAAACGGCGGACACTTTGGAGGCGCTGAAAACGGTCAAAAAACACCAGCCGAATATTCACACTTTGAGCATTTGTAATTCGCCAGAATCCTCGCTGACTCGGGAGTCTGAGCTGGTTTTTTTAACTCATGCGGGGGTGGAAATCGGGGTGGCATCGACCAAAGCTTTTACTACTCAATTAGTCTCGTTAGCGTTGCTGACAGTGGCAATCGGCAAGGTTAAAAAGACATTAAATCAGGCTCAAGAGGCGCTAATTGTTGATGGTTTGAGTCGGCTTCCGGGGCTGATTGAAAAAACTCTGAAGCAAGAAAATCGTATTATTAAACTGGCGCAAACCTTCAAAAATAAGTCTAATGCGTTGTTTTTAGGGCGCGGCACGATGCATGCGATTGCGATGGAGGGGGCGCTGAAACTCAAGGAAATCAGATGAGCCAAAATTACTGTCTTCTGGACGCAGATTTTTGAGCAAATCAACTGCAATTTGGGTATCAAAAACTTTCTCTGGCAAGCGCTTGGAATGCAAAAATAAAACCTCAATATCGTTTCTGGCGGCATGGGCAATCCACAAAACATTCGGCTGGTAAAGCTTATCAAATAAGGGTTTTAAGTCTTCAAGCGCTAAAATATCTATGCACTCAGCGGCGTTTTTAGTGGCAATTTGCAACAAACAGAATTGCGGAAAATAAGTGCTAACCCATTTGAATTCAGTGTCAATTGCTAATTCGGTTTCGTCTTTTATTAAGTTGAGAAAATCGCCTAATTGTGCTTGAGTTTGTATCATTGTTGTATTTTAGCAACAACTTTGCCTTAGCGCTGGATTTTTTATGAGATAATCAGCGAAATGTAATATTAACAAATGGAAAAATGGTTTTTAATCAAGATTTATCACTAAAAAATGCACCAAATAAATGGTTTTGGAGTAGTGCTTTTCTGCTTTCGCTTGGCGGATTAGTCTATCTGGGGCTAAATCCTGAGCTGATTGAGGACTGGTGGTGGATTTTGGTAACTTATAATATTTTGATGGGATTGGTCGCCGGATTCTACATTTTCGCCGCAGTTTCTAAGCTGAAAAAAGACAACCGCAGCGGCATTATTGGCACTCAATTTACTTGGTCTTTTGTCAAAATTATTCCACTTTTAGTCATCGTTCCGGTGCTGTCTTTTTATCTGTTTTCATTCCAAACTGTTCGTGATAATGTTGAGCGTTCTGAGAGTACTTATAAGATTTTTAACCAGCAATTTATTGGCAAAGTTAAGGACTTATACGGCGGCGGGCAGGTGATTCAAGAGAATTATTACACCGAGCGGACTGTTGTATTGCTGCGGCAAATTAATAATTATTCCAATGAGAAAAAATACGACATAGATTATGAGCAAATTATGCAAGATTTTGTGCAAAATTTGGTTGATAATGGCTGGGCTTGTCAGATTATTTTGAGGAATGAAAAGAGCGAGCTGATTGTTAAAAGCAAGCGTAATAAAAATTGCAAAAAGGTTTTTAAGAAGCAAATGTCAAGTGCGAATTTGCCTGAAAATCCGCAGCTAAAAGACTTCATAAATATTTCTATATTTTATCCGGCAGACCGCAATATATTGCAGTTTTTGCAACAGGTTGAAGACTTTTATAATTTTGCTAATTCACTGAAATTTGAGGTTAATACTTCGCTTACGAAAAAGCGTTTTTTGCTGGATTTTTACTCCACTATTTTGCTAACTATTTTGAGTGTTTTGCTGATTGTTTTTAGAATGATTGACCAACTTATGCGTCCGATGCACAATCTGAGCGAGGCGACCAAAGAAATTGCGCATGGAAATTATGATGTTTTGGTGCAAAATCAAAAGGAAAGTTCCGATATTCGCCAGCTGATTGCTCAATTTAACGAGATGAGCCGGCAGATTAAATCCTCACGCGAGGGGCTGGACACGCATAATTTGTATTTAGAAACGATTTTAAAATACTCTTATGGGGTGATTGGATTGGATAAAATGAATAATATTCGCCTGATAAATCCGGTGATTGGCAAGATGCTTTTGATTAAAAATGAGCAGCAATTTATCGGCGGATTGTATCAGCAGATTGGCTCAAAACACAAATATCTCAAGCCTTTGTTTGATATGGCAGCACAAAAATTCAAGCAAAATTCTGGCGAGTGGAGCAAGGAAATGGAGCTGTCGCTACCGGGTCGGCATGTCTTGCTGGACTGTCAGGGCGCGGTTTTGGATGTAAATAATGAAACTCTGGGCTATGTGATAATTGTTAAGGATATTTCTAAATTGCACAGGGCGCAGAAAAAAGCGGCTTGGGGCGAGGTGGCAGTGCGAATGGCGCATGAAATTAAAAATCCGCTGACTCCGATTTTGCTCTCGGCTCAACGCTTGCGAAATAAATTTTTGAAGACTTCAAAGGGCAAAGATTTGGCAATAATTGACAAAACTACAACAGTTATTATTGACCAAGTAAAGTCAATGGATTCAATGGTTAGCGCCTTTGCCGATTATGCAAATACGCCGCAAATTGAGAGAACTGTGGTTGATATTAACAGCCTAATTCACCAGTCGATTGCCCTGTATGATGCGCAAAAAAACATTAATATTGAGGTTGAGCGGGACGGAAAAACCATTAAAAAAGACATAAATATTCGCCC
>JAAOIF010000002.1 GCA_015163925.1 Candidatus Thioglobus sp. | reverse complement strand
ATAAGGATTTTGGTTTTGAAAATGTTGATATTAAATTTTCCACCAGACCGGAAAGGCGTGTCGGCTCGGATGCAAGCTGGGACAAGGCAGAAGAGGCTTTGGAGCAAGCCCTTGACGCTAATAAATTAAAAACCAGAGGTTTTAGATAAAAAAACCCCCAGCACTTGAGAAAGTGTTGGGGAATTGGAGGTTTTTGCCTCGTTACAGCATTTTTTCAGGGCTGGTTTCTTCAAAATCAGAGGCTACGATTTTGCCATTAATACTGCGTTTATGGGCATAATATAAGGGCAAGCCGGTGAATAATAATCCGCCGACCACATTGCCCAAAATCACTGGAATTTCATTCCATAACATATAATCAATAAAGGAAAAATCGCCGCCATTTATCAGTCCGGCGGGGAATAAAAACATATTGACAATGGAATGTTCAAAGCCCATATAGAAAAATAACATAATCGGCATCCACATTGCAATTACTTTGCCGATTACATCTTTTGACATCATCGCGCCGATAACGCCTAATGAAACCATCCAGTTGCAAAGCATTGCTTTGGTGAAAACTGTGGCAAATCCCATAAATCCAAATGCGGCGTAGCCGACTGTTCTGGATTCTCCGATGCTGGCGATTTTAGCGCCGACCGTCCCCGGCTCCACGCTAAATCCGTAAGTCCAGATAAATGACATTAATACTGCCACCGCCCCAGCGCCGATAAAATTACCAGTGAAAACCAAAAAAATCATACGCCACATTTTTTTGACTGAGGCACAATTTCGTTTGGCTAAAACCGCTAATGGCCCTAATACTACAACCCCTGTGAGCAAATCATAGCCGAATAAAATCAGCATAATAAATCCGACTGGAAATAATACTGCGCCGACCACCGGCGAGCCAGATTTGATGGAAACTGTAATCGCAAAAACGGCTGCCAAGCCTAAAATTGCACCAGCCATAATCGCCCTTATTATTGTCGTTGAAGTCGGCATATTCATTTTCATCGCACCTGAAATTACCATTTTTTCAACCACATCTGTTGGTACTAAATAACTCATTTTTTTCTCCTTAAAATTAAATTAATTATTCTCATATCGCCTTTGATATTTGATTTAATCAATTAAATATTGCCATCCGCCTGTGGATTGACTGTTTGTTTTTGTGGATTTTCTAATAAAAGTATAATTAATGCCAGCACAAAAAATCCTGAAATTCCAATAAATAAGAAAAATTTATCGTATTCAACAAATGAATTAATAGTCAAAAAAACCACAGCGCCGATATTTCCAAAAGCGCCAACCATACCGGCTATTTGTCCTGTTAATCTTTTTTGAATGAGTGGGGCGATGGCAAAAACTGCGCCAGAACCTGCTTGCGAGAAAATTCCGCCAGCAATGCTCAGGGCTACAACTAACCAAATTGGCCAAGATTTATCCAGTAATCCTAAAGTCAAAAAAACAACAGAAATGCCAGAAAATGCAATAATTATTGTTAATTTTCGTCCAATTTTATCGCTAATAAATCCGCCCAGTGGTCTGGAAAATAAATTCAAAAAAGGGTAAATTCCAGACAGTAATGCCGCATAAAATTTGGAAACTCCAAACCATTCGGCGTAGAAAAGTGCCAAAATTGAAACCAAGGCTAATTCAGCGCCAAAAGTTACAAAATAAGAAGCCTTCAAGACGGCAACTTGCTTGAATTTATAGCTTTGGAATTTGGGCGGATTTTTGATAAAAACTTTATTCGCCTGCCAGATTTTGAAAGTATTAAAAATCAAAATTAGCAATAAAATAATATAAGTAATATTAGCCCAAAAATCAGAAAGTAAAGCCATATTATTTGGCGATAATTTCCAAACAATAATCGCCAAAGCCAAGTATATAAAGGAATTTGTAATGCTATAAAGAATTAAATCTTTCAGAGAATTTACTTCCATCACGCCAGATTTTTTGGGCTTTAAATAAGTGGAATTTTTGGGAGTATTACTAACATTAAAATAATAAAAAATGCCATAAATAATTGCCACAAGACTAATTAAAGTTATGGCAATTCGCCAGCCATTTTCAGCCCATAAAACTGCTAAAAACGGCAAAATTATAGCGGCAGCAGCAGAGCCGAAATTACCAAAACCGCCATAAATTCCTTGCGCTGTGCCGTTTTTATGAGCAGGAAACCATTCGGCAATAATACGAATTCCGACCACAAAACCAGCGCCAATAAATCCTGATAAAAATCGCATAAATGCTAATTGCTCATAAGTTTGCGCCCAGCTGAAAAGTATAGAAATCAAGCCGCCTAAAATTAAAATCCCACTAAATATGATTTTAGGTCCAAAGTGATCCACCAAAATACCAACAATAACTCTCGCCGGAATCGTCATAGCAATATTCAAAATCAGCAGAGTTTGCGCTTGCTGCTTGCTCAAATCAAAATATTCTTGAATAAAAGGCATCATCGGCCCAACACTCAGCCAGACCGCAAATGACATAAAAAACGCCAGCCAAGTCAGGTGCAAAATCTTGTATTCTGCCTGAAATGAAAATAAATTAAATTTTGTATTTTCCATATTAATTCTGCAAATATTGATTTATGTCCGCCGGCTTATTCAAATTACAAAATTTTTGCTGATTATTAATTGTTACAATCGCCAAATTTTGCCGCCGCTGCCAGTCTTGTAATTTGCGCTCGCCGCCACGCAAAAACCTCAGCAAACTTGGCAAAACAGATATTTTCATTAGTGTTACCAAGGGCTGCAGCCGCTTGCCGTCATGTGCAATGCACAAATCAGCAGCTGGAGAAAGGTGTAATTTATCCGCCAAAGTTTGCAAAATCTCCGCTTTTAAATTTGGCATATCACAAGGAATTACTAATAAATAAGGCGTTTTACAGACTTGCAAGGCGGCTGCAATTCCGGCTAATGGCCCCTGAAAATCACGGCTGTCGTCTTGGATAACTGGTGCAAATTGTTGATATTTTTTGATATTTCTATTAGCGCTAATAAAAACCTCGCCAGCACATTTTTTCAGCTCTGCAAATCCGGGCTGCATCAGCGGCTGCTGATTGACTTTTAGCAAGCCTTTATCAACTCCGCCAAAACGCTTGGATTGCCCACCTGACAGTAATAAACCAGTAATATGATTTTTATTTATCATATTTTCACCGATTTAAAACACGGCTGCTTGGAATATTTATCCAGCTCAACCGCCCGCCCCTTGAACAAATTATTATTACTAATATGATGAATTGATTCTATATTTGCTTCCTTTTTGGTTAATTTATTTAGGGTTTTGCTTCTGCCGGTTCTGCCCATGCCATGCCATTGTGCCAGCAATCTGCCATTATTAATAACCGGCTGATAATCTCTGGCAGGGGAGTTGATTTCCACTAACTGCTCGCGGACTTTTATTTGCGGCTGCCAGCTGGTGTCAATTGCCATTTCCTCCCAAATTTCATTGCTGGATTTATAGTCAAAATCGCTCAAACCTAAGGCTTTTGCCACCAAGCAAATAATTTCCCAATCGGCTTTTGCATTACCGGCAAATGGCAAAAACGCATTTTGCATTAAATAGCGTCTTTCTGAATTTTTACAATGCCCAGATTTCTCCGACCAGCTGCCTGCCGGCAAGACAATATCCGCCTGCTCGGTGGTTAATGTTTTGGTGAAATCACTAACAATCAGATTATCAATTTTGCGATAATTTATCATACTGTGGGCAGGATTTGTTGCCATCACCCATAGAGTTTTGATTTGTGGAGTTGAGAAAAATTCACTGGCGGTTAAATCAGTTGAGCTAATGCCTAATTCCCGCCCACCCATGGCATTCGGCTGCCCGGTTAATGATAAAACTCCGCAGCCTTTTTTGTTAATATTGCCGGTTTGAATGTGCATATTTATTAAGGAATTTACCTTGTCAGTAGCGTCAGTTGTCTGCGTCAGCCCTTGCGAATAAACGCTTAATACTTTTTTGCCGACAAACCAATTTTGCTGGGGCAAATCGGCAATTAATTCCATATCTCGTCCATTTTCAACCTGAATAAATAAATCTGATAATTCACTTGTATTGGTTTTTCTGACATCAATGCAAACCACAAATGCGGATGATTTTTTGATATGAGAAAAAACCACCGGATGGCAATTTGCAGTATTGCTGCCGATAATAATAATCACTTCGGCGTGGTAAATATCCGCATAAGAAACTGGCACAATATCCGCCCCGTAAGCTCGTTTATTAGCGGCAACAGTAGAATACATACATAAACGACTATTACTTTCTAAATTCTGAATGCCAAATTTCTGCGTCATTTTTTTAGCAACATATAAATCTTCCATTAGCATTTGTCCGGATAAATATAAGCCAATTTCATCTTTTTTAGTATTAGTAAAAAGCTTGGCAATTCTCTCAATCGCCTGATTCCAACTGACCAGATTTTTATCAACAACAGGCTGCAAAATCCTCTTAGCATCAGTTCCGACTGTTTCTAATAGAGTTTGCCCCTTGATGCAAAGCATTCCCTGATTCACCGGAGAATTCTGGTCGCCAGCCAAACTCATTTGAGAATTATTACGACTAATAATCAGCTCACAGCCAACGCCACAATACGGGCAAGTGGTTTTAATATCCATTAGATTTATGCTAATTTGCCCATGGATTAGCGGTAGTTTCTGGCAGCCTGCTGGAGTAGAATTGAATCTGCTCATCGGTTTTGAGCTTGCTTTGAATATAATCTAAGCCGACCCGTTCTTCAAAGTGCATAACTCGTTCTAAATAATTTGCCTCTTCTCGGTAGAGTTGCACAAAAGCTTTTAAATATTCAATTACTTCATTTTCAGTGGTAAAAAATCTGTCTTTCAGGCAAGCTTTAGTGCGAATGCCACAAGCGCCAGCCACATGAATTTCATAACCCTTTTCAGTGCAAATAACTCCAAAGTCTTTAATTGTTGCCTCAGCGCAATTCCGCGGACAGCCGCTAACTCCCATTTTGAATTTATGCGGCATAAAATGTGACCAAACTGCATCTTCCATTTTCACAGCAAGCCCCATAGAATCTTGAGTTCCCATCAGGCAATGGTCTTTTCCAACGCAGCTTTTGCAAGTTCTGGTGGCTTTGCCGTAGGCGTAGCCGGACTCCATTCCGGCATCGGCAATTTCCTTCCACATCGGCTTTAATTTATCTTTTGGAATGCCTAATAAATCAATCCGCTGCCCGCCGGTTACTTTCACAGTTGGAACTTTATATTTCACTGCAATATCAGCCAGAGCCTTTAATTCGCTTGGAGTTGTCAGCCCGCCTTGCATTTGCGGAACAATAGAATAAGTGCCATCATTTTGCAAATTAGCATTCATCATTTCATTATGTGGCCGCTCTTTGCTGCTGTGAGTGTGTTTTTCGTTAAATTGAGAATACAAATAATAATTAATAGCATGGCCGCAGGTGTCGCAAGAGTCTGAAAATTGCAATTCTTTGCGAATATTTTCAGCGGTTTTGACGCTTTTTAAATTTCTAATATATTCTCTGATGTCGGCGCTGGATTGATTTGTGCAAGCGCATAAGGTTTCTTTTTCAACACTTTCTTCGCCGATGGCAAATTCAAATATTTGCTTTGCCACATCAGAGCAGCCGCCACAGCCAGTGGCACAGCCGGTGGCTTTTTTAACTTTGCTAAAACTGTTGCAGCCTTTTTTTACCGCATTTACAATATCAGATTTGACCACTCCAAGGCAGCCGCAAACTTGGTCGTCATCTGCCATCATTTCGCCTACATTGCCGGTCTCGTCTGTGTTTGTGGAAATATTACCAAATAGTAAAGTTTTTCTGATGCCGGAAATATCAGTTTGATTTTTAAGCAATTCTTCATAAAAAAAGCCATCAGCAGAATCGCCAATGAGGACGGCGCTGGTTAAAATATTATTATTAATAGTAAGTCTTTTGCGGATTTTATTTGTGTTATCAAAAGAAATTAAGACTTCATCTTTTTCATTCGCAAAATCGCCAACTGAAAAGACATCCACGCCGGAGATTTTTAATTTAGTCGGATAATCAATGCTTGAAAATCTATGCACAGCCTTTTCCGCTAACTGCTCGGCGCAGATTCTGGCTTGTTCAAATAATGGGGCGATGAGTCCGAAATTATTGCCTCTGTGGCTGACGCATTCGCCGACTGAGTAGATGGCTGGGTCAAAAGTTTGCATCAAATCATTTACCACAATTCCCTTTTCGCATAAGACTCCAGAGCCTTCTGCAAGTGAATAATTTGGCACAATTCCGACTGCCATTACTACTAAATCAGCAATTATTTCCTCGCCACTTTCAAATTCTATATAACTGACTTTCTTGTATTTTTTATGGATTTCTTTGGCGTTTAGATTAAATTGAAATTTAATGCCTTTTTGCTCTAAAGATTTTTGTAATAATTCGCCTGATTTTTGGTCTAATTGCCTATCCATTATGTGAGAAACATTTGAGATAACAGTAACGCCAAAGCCCGATTCGTTCAGGCCGTGGGCGGCTTCTAATCCCAGCAAACCAGAGCCAATAACAATGGCTTTTTTGCTTGAGACAGATTGCATAAAATTCACATCACTAATATTTCTAAAGCCAATAACATTTTTTATGTCATTTCCCTTAATCGGCAAAATAAATGGCACTGAGCCAGTGCATAAAACCAATCTGTCATACGGCAAAATTTCATCATTTGACAAAATCGCACATTTTTTGAAGCGATTAATATCTATGACTTCAACGCCTTGCTTGAAAGTAATATTATTTTGATTAAAATATTCCTCGCCGTGAGTTACGGTGTCTTGGAAAGTTTTCTCTTTTGCCAATACCGAAGAAAGCATTATCCGATTGTAGGGAAGGGAATTTTCCTCTCCGACAATAGTAATTTGATATTTGGATGGATGCAGTGATAATAATTTATCAACAACTGACATCGCTGACATTCCTGAGCCGACAACAACTAATTTTTTCATTACTATTCCTTAAAAAATAATTTAAAAGGACATCTTTGTCAAAATCTAACTTCGCTGTTGTGGTTTAATACTGCACTGTATTAAATGAAGTCGCAAATTATATCAGTTTTGAATAATAATAATATTCTATTTTAGAAATTTATAATATTGATAATAAAAATAGTTATAATTTACAGCAAATTTTAAATCCAATTAGTAAGCCACAAAAATGACTCAAAATATTATTCAGCGTTTAGCAAAGTCAAATTATTCCTCGCCGCAGTTATTTTTTGGTTATATATTTTGGATAGGGCTAATTCCTCCGGTGAGTGCATTTTTTGGAACTTACTTATACGGCTGGCCATTAGGGGTTGTGGAGCCGGTCAGATTATCATTGGCACAGGCGGCGGCGGTTTCAATTTTCTATGAATTAGCGCTAATGGCAGGTTTTATCTCAACTGCCATTGTGATTAAATGGATGGCAAGTGTGTATGCGCCGAAAGCCACTTTAAAAGATGCGTTTATGGTTATAGCCGTTGCTGGCACGCCAATTATGATAGGCGGAGTGGCTCATATTTATCCATCAATATTATTTCATGTGCTGGCTTTATCGCCGATTTTTGCTTGGAGTGGTTATTTATTTTTCATTTCTATTCCGATTTTTCTGAAAACTAATCAGGACAGAGGAATCTTTATGGGCTGTGCTGTTTTGGGCTATTTGGTCACCGCATTTTTATCGTTATTGGGCTTGAGTGCGATTGCTTGGGTGAATGGCATTGGGCCTAATTTGGGAGTGTAATTTTTATGGACAAAAAACTTTATTACACAGATTCTGCAACTGTATTTTTGCTGATTTGCTCGATGATTTGGGCAATTATTGGTATGTTTGCTGGGGTGTATTTGGCGGCAGAATTAGTAATGCCGTGGCTGAATTTTGACATCGCAGAAATCACTTTTGGCAGACTTAGGCCTTTTCATACTAACGCCGTTATTTTTGGATTTGGCGGCTCGGCACTGATTGCCACAGCCTATTACAGCGTCCAGAGGACTTGCCATGCGCGGCTTTTTTCTCCAAATTTGGCATGGTTTGTAGCAGTGGCTTGGCAAATTAGCATGGCGGTAGGTTTGGCAAGTTTGCTGCTCGGTTACACCAGTAGCAAGGAATATGCCGAGTTTGAATGGCCAGTTGATATTGCTGTGGCGTTGGTTTGGGTTAGCTTTGGAATTGTGTTTTTTGGCACATTAGCAACTCGCAAAATTCGCCCGATTTATGTTTCTAATTGGTTTTACGGGGCGCTGATTATCGTTGTGGCAATGCTTCATATTGTTAATAATTTGGCGCTGCCTTACAGCTGGATGCAGTCGTATTCGGTGTATGAGGGCACTCAAGACGCAATAGTTCAATGGTGGTATGGGCATAATGCGGTTGGGTTTTTCTTAACGGCTGGATTTTTGGGAATGTTTTATTACACTTTGCCTAAGCAAGCCGGCAGGCCAATTTGGAGTTATCGGCTATCGGTTGTGGCGTTTTGGGCATTTGTTTATACTTATATTTGGGTGGGGCCGCACCATTTGCATTACACGGCTATTCCAGATTGGCTGATGACAACTGCAATGGTAATGAGCCTAATTCTGCTGGCGCCGTCTTGGGCAACAATGGTAAATGCGGTGATGACAATGAGTGGCGCTTGGGGCAAACTGCGAAGTGACCCGGGAATGAAATTTGTGATTGTCTCAATGGTTTTTTACGCTTTATCCACTTTTGAAGGGCCGATGTTAGCAATAAAAAGTGTTAATGTAATTAGTCATTTTACTGATTGGACAGTCGGCCATGTGCATTCTGGGGCGCTCGGCTGGAATGCTTTTGTAACTTTTGGGACGATTTATTTCTTAACGCCAAAGCTAACTGGAGTGGAATTATTTAGCAAGCGGCTGGCAAATATTCATTTCTGGATTGCACTTATTGGCGTTTTGCTTTACATTATTGCACTCTGGGGGGCGGGGATTTCGCAAGGCTTAATGTGGCTTTCGCTTGATGATTTCGGGCAGCTGAAATACAGTTTTATTGACGCTATGCTGGTTACAATTCCTTATCATTGGATTCGTTTGCTGGGCGGTTTGTTGTTTTTATTTGGCACTTTATTAATGATTTATAACTTATTTAAAACATTTATGGCTGGCAGATTAACCAAGCCGGTGCTGGTGAAAATCCCGCCAGTCCATAAGGGTTATGAGATTTAAGGATTAATTTATGCTAAAACTACACAAAACTATTGAAAGTAATTCGGCATTACTAATATTTGGAATTTTGATTGTGGCGTCCATTGGCGGCTTCGTGCAGATTTTGCCGAATTTATTTGACGAATCACTTCGCAAGGGCGTTGAAAACCTCAAACCCTACACCGCACTTGAGCTAACTGGCAGAGACATTTACATCCGCGAGGGCTGCGTGGGCTGCCATTCCCAACAAATTAGACCATTAGTAGCCGAAGTTATGCGTTATGGCAAAAAATCAGTTTCTGGCGAATTTATTTATGACCGCCCATTTTTATGGGGCTCAAAACGCACCGGACCAGATTTGGCTCGGATTGGCGGAAAATATAGTGACAAGTGGCATAAATTACATTTAATTAAGCCGCAATCGGTGGTCCCAGAATCCATTATGCCGGCTTACCCTTGGCTGGCAAAAACCCAAATAAATGCAAATTCCATTCAAGCAAAATTACAATTACTGCAAAAAATGGGGCACCCTTACAGCGATTTGCAAATTCAAAATGCCAAACAAAACTTAACAAGCAAAACAGAAATGCAAGCCATTATTGCTTATCTGCAAGTGCTGGGGACTTACTAATGTGGCAATTTGTTCTCATCGGCGATATGGTAATTATGGGTTTTATGATTATATTAATTATGTGGATGTCAATGCGGCAAAGCCAAAATGCCCAGCAGCAATGTATGAATATTCCGCTGCAAGACGAAGAATTTCCGGGAGGGGCAAATGAGCGCTAATTTACCATTATTTTGGCAATTCTGGGTTGCCGGATTAACAATTATCAGCCTAATATTTTTGGCAATACTGGTGGCTCGCGTGTATTTTCCCGGCTCCCAGCACGCAGAAGAGGAAGTGGTTTGGGACGGCGATTTGGTAGAAGGCGTGTCGCCGCCGCCGTCTTGGTGGTTTTGGCTGATTGTCTCAGCATTATTTTTTAGTGTTATTTATATGATTTTTTACCCAAGTCTTGGCAATTATAATGGCTTATTTGACCTCACAACCGCCAAACGCTACACCGAAAGCAAGGAAAATATTGATAATAAATATTACAAAAAATTAGCAAAATTAGATTCACTTGACAGCAAATCATTGCAAAAAAACGCTCAGGCAATGCAATTAGCAAGTAATATTTTTGCGCAAAATTGCTCCGCCTGTCATGGAAAAAACGCTTTGGGGCAAAACGCATTTCCTAATTTAACAGATGAAAATTGGCAGTGGGGCGGCGCTAATTCACAAATTATTCAAACTATTACTAACGGCAGAACTGGCTCTATGCCGGCTTGGAAAGCGATTTTAGGCGATGAAAATGTGACAAAAGTTGCCGCTTATGTCAAATCTATAAAAACCATTAACGCCAAAAAAGACAAATCACACGCTGAGGGCAAGGCAAAATATCAACAATTTTGCATCGCTTGTCATGGCGCTAACGGCAAAGGCAACCCAGCACTCGGCGGCGTTGATTTAACTGATAATATTTGGCGATTCGGCGGCGATTTAGAATCCATCAAACACTCCATCGCCCTTGGCAGAAGCGGAATTATGCCCGCCCAAAAAGACAGACTTAGCACTTTGCAAATCAAACTATTAGCCGCTTGGCTGCAAAAATCATCACAGCCTCAAAAATAAAAAGGTGTTAAGTGCCAAACAAAATAACAACAAAAACCGTATCATACAGGCGGTAGCACAGGTGCTGGCATTAGCATGAATAAAAAATGCCCAGCAAAACTCACTTCAGGCGGATGTGGCAATAATAAACCATAAGCCACGCTGATAAAAATCGCCAAACCAACGCTGGTTTTAAGAGAATACTTTTGGTAGTATTCAATTGGCTTTGGTTTGAATTTAAGTAAATTTAGAATGTCTGTAATCATCTCAAAAATCCCCCACAATGCAACTAATAGAAAAATAATGACAAATATAAATTCAGGCATATTTGCCCAAAAATAGGTTCTGCCCCTGCTTTATCTTCTGGGAAGGGGTTTAAGGTTTGGGTTTTAAATCCTTTTTTAATAATCTTTTTCATAAGATTCATTACTAATTTTAAAATTTTTCTAATAATTTTGGCTAGATTTAAAATTATATTATAGAAAAACTTTTGCAGGCACTCAAACTCAATTATTCCACTCAACCGCCGCCATCGTCAAGCAGCGAAACTCAATCAAACAGGGGCATTTAGTGGTAATGTCCAACGGCGGATTTGATGATATTTTCAACAAACTTATGCCTAATTTATGAAAACTGACCCTGAGCAAACCATTGTCATTCTGAACAAGTTTGCAGATGTCTTGACTGATAATAGTTATCTGAAAAAAAATAATTCATAAACTAATAAATAATCATGGGCACAGTCAATGCCAACAAAATACCCATGGCGATATTGAACATATTATGCGTTTTTTCATTTTTTAAAACTTTTCTAATAGCCATACCGAAAACAATCCAAAGTGAGCCACAAAATAAATAAATAATAACAAAACTTAATGCTATCAATATTGCCGACAACTGATATTGGCTTCCTTGAACTGTAAAAGACGACATGGCAGTCAAAGACATGCCCCAAACTTTAGGATTAAAAAATTGGAACAACATCGCATTTAAGAATGTAATTTTCTTATCGTTAACTTCTACACTTGACGCCTTGCTAGTGGCAATTTTCCAAGCTAAGTACAATAAATATGCAGAGCCTAAATACTTTAAAATTTCATGCAACAATGAATTGGTTTGAAACAAAGCGTCTAATCCAAAAGCAATGCCGAGCATTAATGTAAAAAAACCTGTAGCAATACCCAGTAAATGCGGCATTGTTTTTAAAAAACCGTAATTCACGCCAGAGGCGGACAACATGATATTGTTCGGACCTGGCGTTATACTGGTTGCAAATGCAAAGCCAAAAAACGGATAAACTAAATATCGCCCTAAAGCTAATGTCATCTAAATTTCCAATCGGTGTGGCAACAATATATAGCATAATTTCTGGCATAATTTCTGGCATAATTTCTGGCATAATTTATGTTTAGTTTTAAGCGCCAAATCGGCAATCAGGCGGAGACCATTGCGCTGAAATATTTATCTAAGCAAGGGCTGAAATTTATTACTCAAAATTATCTAACGCCTTTGGGTGAAATAGATCTTATTATGCTTGATAAAGCCGACAATGAGCTGGTTTTTATTGAAGTTCGTTATCGTCAAAATACTAAATTTGGCGATGCTGCTGAGACCGTTAATTACAAAAAACAAGCGAAAATCACCAAAACTGCCCAGCATTATTTACAACATCAGCAAAAATATGAAAATTTTACCTGTAGATTTGATGTTGTTGGAGTGGAATCTGATTTAAAATATCCTAAAATTAATTGGATTAAAAATGCTTTTTAGAGGTAATTTCAAATGTTAAAAACTCTTACAATAACTCTAATTCTGTTGCTGCTTGGCGCTTGCAGCAGTCCTACTGGAAATGTTTCCGCCGCTCATACTGCCATAAATCTTCAAAGCGACCGCCGCAGTTTTGGCACAATTTTGGATGATAATACTTTGTATTTGAAACTGTATGATGCAATTTATCAAGGCGAAAATACTGAGCTAAAAGACGCTCATTTGAACTTTCTGACCTATGAATCCAAAGTTTTAATTACCGGCGAAGTCGCCCAAGAATCACACAAAACTCTTATTAATAATTTGATTACCGAGCGCGTGCCGCAAGTTGTAGAAATTATTAATGAAACCCAAATTTCGCCCACAAGCTCAATACTTTCAAGGGCTAAAGACACTTTCATTACCACCGGAATCAAGGCTTTATTTTACAATCAAGATGTTTTTCACCCAGCCCATGTGCGCCTCACAACCGAAAATCAAAGCGTTTATTTAATGGGAAAAGTGACCAAAAGAGAGGCAAAAGAAGCAGTCAGAATCGCCAAACAAGTCAGCGGCGTAAAGCAAATTATCAAGGTTTTTGAATACTTAAATTCCAGACCGATTGCCGAAATTAAAGCGCAGGAAAGGCGTGAATTAGAAGCAAAAAGACAAATAGAAATTGATGCACAAAAACAAGAATTAGAACAACAAAAATCACTCATTCGCCAGCAAGAACGCCAGATTCAAGAGCAAATTGATAAATTGAGCAACTCCCCCACAAGCGGCACAAGATTTTAAGTTATTACTGTTTTAGCGGCAATTCGCCTCACCGGAGCAAACGAAAATCGGTGCTGTTTTTGCAGTAATCCATACTTTTCCAAAGCCGCCAAATGCTGTTTTGTGCCATACCCCTTATGCCGCGAAAACCCGTACTGTGGATAGCTTTTATCCAATTCAAACATCTGCTTATCACGAGTTACTTTTGCAATAATTGATGCCGCAGAAATCGCCGGCTCGCTCAAATCTCCCTTAATAATCGCTTGGCAATTTTCCAAATCTGGACACTGATTTCCATCCACCAAAACTCTATCATATTCAAATTCCAAAGCCGCCACAGCCCGTCTCATCGCCAGCATTGTGGCTTGCAAAATATTAATTTCATCAATCTCTCCAGCACTCGCCTGACCCACAGCCCAGCGGCATTTTTGCGTGATTTGAGAGTATAAAATTTCACGCTTTTTAGCGCTAAGTTTTTTAGAATCAGTCAGCTCCGGCGGGCAAAAATCATCCGCCAAAATCACCGCCGCCGCCACCACATTGCCCACCAGACAGCCTCTCCCGACCTCATCCACGCCGACAATAATCATTTATAAGCCTTAATCCGTTGCCTTAAAACCAATATCATTTCGATAATAAGCGCCGGGCCAGTTGATTTTTTTGAGTAAATCATAGGCATTTTTTTGCGCCTGTTTGGTGCTGTCGCCGAGTGCTGTGGCGCATAAAACTCGCCCGCCGCTGCTGAGGATTTTGCCGTTTTCTAAGCGCGTGCCGGCGTGGAATATTTTTGCCTCAGCGCTGTCGTCTGGCAAGTTAATAATTTCGCCGGACTGGTAAGAATCCGGATAACCGTTTGCCGCTAAAACCACGCCCAGACAGGCTTTCTCGTCCCATTTGACATTTGCTTTATCCAATTTTTTAGCAGTTGCCAGCAGGCATAAATCCGCCAAATTTGATTGCAAACGCATCATAATCGGCTGAGTTTCAGGGTCGCCAAAACGGCAATTATATTCCAAAACTTTGAACTGATTTTGCCCATAAATCATCAGTCCAGCATACAAAAAACCGGTGTAAGGCTTGCCCTCAGCCGCCATTCCGGAGACGGTCGGGCGGATGACTTTTTCCATCACCAAAGCAAAAATCTCAGCAGTCACAATCGGCGCTGGAGAATATGCCCCCATGCCGCCGGTGTTAGGGCCTGAATCGCCGTTATCACGGGCTTTGTGGTCTTGTGAAGTTGCCATCGGCAGAATATTTTCACCATCAACCATAACGATAAAACTGGCTTCCTCGCCGGATAAAAATTCCTCAATTACCACCCGAGAACCGGCTTCACCAAAGCGATTTCCCTTGAGCATAGAGCGAATTGCCGCCGCCGCTTGCGCCTCATTTTCGGCAATAATAACGCCCTTGCCAGCCGCCAAGCCATCGGCTTTTATTACAATCGGCGTGCCTTTTTCATGCACATATTCAAGTGCTGGGGCGACCTCTGAAAACACGCCGTAGAAGGCGGTCGGAATGTTATGGCGGACTAAAAAATCTTTGCAAAATGCCTTTGAGCCTTCCAGCTCGGCGGCGGCTTTTGTCGGTCCAAAAATTGCCAAACCGGCTGCTGAAAACTTATCCACAATTCCCAAAACCAACGGCGCTTCAGGGCCGACAATAGTAATATCAATGGAGTTTTCTTGGGCAAAAATAATCAATTTATCAATATTTTCAGGCTCAATATTAATATTTGTAATCTTGTTTTCCAGCGCCGTGCCAGCGTTTCCGGGGGCAACAAATACGCCAGCCACCTCAGCAAATTTAGCACATTGCCAAGCCAAAGCATGCTCTCTTCCGCCGCCGCCGATGATTAAAACTTTCATTATTTATTCAACATTTTATAAATATTCCTTGATAAATTCCTTGAATTTTTTATGCGACATAATCTGCGTGCCGTCACAATTAAACGACATTGAGACCGTTGAATTAAACAAATTAATGGTAATAGAGCGCAGATAATAGCCCTCCAAATAGCGCAGTTTTTTGATGTTTTGCAGGATAAATTCCAAGTCATTTACATTGGTCAGAGCTTGCATTTTTTTGTTGCGTTCAAGTAGTGATTTTTGCCACTCAGCCCCAAGCAAATCAAAGGTTTCATCACTTTCAAGCAGCTGATAAATTCGCTTAATCAGCCGGCTTTTAGCTTGCAAATCAATCTTGTTAAAATGAAAATCCACATAGTCGGATTTGAGCAAATCATCCGCCAAATGCACCTCAGTATTAAATGGGTCAAACACGCTTGCCACCTGCACCTCAGCATTATTTAGCCCAATCACCAAACGATATGCGCCGGTTTCCAGCAGCAAATATAACCAAACTTTTGAGAGCTCAATAATATTTTCATCAACACTATTAAACGCCCGCTGACGGTTATAAACACTCTCTCGCAGGCTCTGGTCGCCCTTGATTGAATGCATCAAATTGTTGTTAAAATAATAGCCGACTAAGGCCTCTTTTTTGCTCATAATTTTTGTTATATAAATAATCTTTTCGGCTGCAAAACGCCATTTTCCACTTGTCCAATTCCTAAAAAAACAGATTTTTCATCAAATATTTTAACCAAATTATCAGCACTTTTAACACTAATTTTTCTGCCAAAACTAATTTCAATACTTTGTAATTTATCCAAAAAAATACTCTCAAAAGTTAGCATTTTTTCACTCGGCAAAAGCTGCAAATCCAACATTTTATAATCATCAGTTTTGAGTTTTTCCAAATCATCAAATTTAATACTTTGAGCAATTTCAAACTGCGAAAAACCAATCCGCCGCAGCTCAATTACTACTGCCCCGCAGCCGAGTTTATTGCCAATATCTTCAATCAAAGTGCGGATATAAGTGCCTTTTGAGCAAGCGACCTCAAGGCTCAAAATCCCATTTTCATAGCCCAAATATTTGATTTTATAAATGCTCACCGGTCGTGGCTGCCGCTCAATTTTCAGCCCTTGTCTGGCTAATTTATACAACGGCTGGCCGTCTTTTTTCAGCGCTGAAAACATCGGCGGAACTTGCAAAATATCGCCAACAAAACTCTGAACACAAGCCTTAATTTCACTTAGCCGTAAATGCTCAAAAGCCCGCTGCTGAGTGATTTTGCCCTCACAATCGGCAGTATCAGTATTTTGCCCAAAACGCCCACGAACCAGATAACACTTATCATCGGCTAATAAAAACTGCGCAATTTTAGTCGCCTGCCCCAAGCAAATCGGCAAAATCCCACTTGCCAACGGGTCCAGCGCCCCAGTGTGACCGGCTTTATTAGCATTAAAAAGTCGCTTGACTTTTTGCAAAGCAGCATTTGAGGTCAGCCCAGAAGCCTTATCCAATAGGATAATTCCGTTAATATCTCTGCCGGTCGGGTGTCGCCTTGACATTTAATCAAATTTTAGCAAGCAATTCTTCAATCCGCGCGCCGGTATTTGGGGCTGAATCGTAGATAAATTTGAGCGCCGGAGTGTGGCGTAAATCCAGATTTTTAGCCAGCCGCTTGCGAAAAAAACCTGCCGCCTGAGTTAAAAGTGGCGCTACTTTTTCTCGCTCGGATTCAGCCACCGTGTAGAAAATTTTGGCACTGCTTAAATCGCGACTTGCCAACACATCAGTGACCGAAATCCCTTGTAATCTGGGGTCTTTGGTCTGATTTTTTAGCAGTAATACTAATTCTCGGCGGAGGCTTTGATTGATGCGTTCAATCCGGTAAGATGGCTGCTGTGGCTGTGATTGTGGCATAAATGCAATTTAAAATTACAAGCTTCTGGCGCTCTCAATTCGCTCAAAAACTTCAATCTGGTCGCCGGCGCTGATGTCGTTATAATTTGCCACGCCGATGCCGCATTCGGTGCCTGATTTGACCTCATTTACATCGTCTTTGAAACGCCTGAGCGATTCTAATTCGCCCTCAAAAATCACCACGCTATCACGCAAAACCCGAATCGGGCTGTCTTTTTTGACCACCCCTTCTTCAACCATACAGCCGGCAATATCCCCTAATTTTTGCGATTTGAAAACATCTTTTACTAATGCAATTCCGATGATATTTTCGCTTAATTCTGGCGCTAAAAGTCCGCTCATAATGGCTTTTACATCGTCAATTAGGTTGTAAATAATTGAGTAATATTCAATTTTAACCCCTTCAGCATCGGCGTTTTTGCGTGCCATAGCATCAGCCCGAACATTGAATCCAAGCACCAAAGCGCTGGAGGTAGCCGCCAAACTGATGTCAGTATTGTTGATTCCGCCCACACCGCTGGAGATAACTTTGACTCGCACCTCATCGGTTGAAAGCGCTTCTAACGCCTCCACCAGCGCCTGTGCCGAGCCGCGGACATCGGATTTTAATAATACATTTACTGTGGAAACATCGCCTTGTTCCATTTTCTGCATAAAATTTTCCATTTTTGAGGCTTGCTGTTTTTGCAATTCTGCCTCCCGCTGTTTGCTATTTCTAAAGGCGGCGACCTCACGGGCTTTGCGTTCGGATTCCACAACTATTACCTCATCGCCAGCATTCGGCACGCCGGATAATCCTAACACTTCCACCGGCATTGAGGGTCCGGCGGATTGCAAAGTCTTGCCGGTGTCGTCAATAATTTGCTTGACTTTGCCGTATTCAAAGCCGGCAATCATAATATCGCCCTTGTGTAAAGTGCCGGATTGCACCAGAATTGTGGTAACTTTGCCGCGACCTTTTTCTAATTTTGCCTCCAAAACTATGCCATTTGCCGGTGCTTTTGCTACTGCGGAAAACTCCAAAACCTCCGCTGTGAGTGAGATTGCGTCTAACAAATCCTCAATGCCCTCGCCACTGTGAGCAGAAACCGGAACCATTATTACATCGCCGCCCCATTCCTCCGAAACCACCTCGTGAGTTGAAAGCACTTGCTTGATTTTTTCCAAATCCACACCCTCTTTATCAATTTTATTGAGGGCCACAATCACCGGCGCATTAACGGATTTCGCATGCTTGATAGACTCAATAGTTTGCGGCATCACCCCGTCATCAGCCGCCACCACCAAAACCACAATATCGGTTGATTGCGCCCCCCGCGCCCGCATTTTGGAAAACGCCGCATGCCCCGGAGTGTCAATAAAAGTAATAGCTTTGCCCTTTGAAGTCACCTGATAAGCGCCGATATGCTGGGTAATGCCGCCGGCCTCAGCGTCAGCCACTTTGATTTTAGTCTTGCGAATATAATCCAAAAGTGAAGTTTTGCCGTGATCCACATGCCCCATAATCGTTACCACCGGCGGCCTTAGAGTTTGATTACCAGCGGGTTTTGACTTCTCAATCAGCTTATCCTCAACGGTTTCCTCCACGCTAACAACCCCCTGATGCCCCATTTCCTCAACCACCAGCAGCGCCGTGTCTTGGTCAATTACATCATTTAGAGTTGCCATCACCCCCATCTCCATCAGCACTTTCAGCACTTCGCCGGCTTTTGTTGCCATTTTTTGTGCCAAATCTATTACCTTAATATTCTCCGGCACAGCCACTTTTAACACTACTTTTTCAATCGGTTTTTGGAAGCCGTGCTGCGCTTGTTCGTCTTGCACTTTTTGGCTGAGGCGAGTGCGGTCTTTTTTCTTCAGTTTGCGTTTGGTTTTATGCGCTACATGCAACTGTTTTCGCTGATTTCCGGGAGCATTCCTTAGGCGTTTTGGTTTTTTGTCTTCTGCCTTTTGTTTTGCTTTTGGCTCTGATTTTGGCTCTGATTTTGACTCTAATTCTGATTTTTTGGCTGCCTCTTGCTGAGTTTTTTCCTGCCCTTGCTGTTTTTGCAAACGCACCATTTCTTGGCGTTTAGCGTCTTGTTCTGATAATTTTTCATCCGCCGCCCGCCCAGCATCTAAAGCGATTTTTGCTTGCTTGATTTTTTCTTTATCAACTGCGCTGAGAACTTTTGCCGGCGTTTTGACGACAGGTTTTTTGCTGCCTCGCAGAATTTTAATTTCATCTGAGGAAACATCTGAAGTAGCAGTTTTGCCCTTAATTCCAGCCGCCGCCAGACTTGCAATAATTTCCGGCGCCGACCTTTTGAGCAATTTAGAAAGTGATTGAATTGTATGTGCCATAGCTTTTTTGCCTTAATTATCAATAACTTATAAATTATTTAAACCAGCCTTCATTTTCTCTGGCGGTCA